>NZ_CAXAXY010000004.1:0-81751 GCF_963972885.1 uncultured Pelagibacterium sp.
CAAAGCCAGCGGACCAGAAGGGGCTTGGAATAGTCGTCGTGGTGCGCGTCGACCTTCTCGGCCCCGCATACCTCGCACGGTTGGCGCTTGATCAGGCCGATGCGGATGGCGTTATCGACATAGAGGTGAGCCAAATATTTGAGGGGATGGCGTTTCCGCCACCCCGCCTGTCGTGTGTTGGATTTGATCATGGGCGCACCATCCCGGCCCGATAGAGCAACTCCTTGCGACTTGATTGTTCGAGATCGACCTTGGGCTTGACCTTGGGGACATGCCCGCCGACGAAATCGACGGTGATCCGCTGCGCCTCCATCGCCTTGATGATGAAGCGACACCGCTCCCAACTGCCGTAGCCAAAGCGACGACGCCTGCCGTCCTCAATGACATCGACGGCCCAAAAGCCACCATTGCTGATAGATGGCTGGCAAGCCTCAAACAGCGGGGGAACATAGTGATATTCGGCCCTGACCATTCTCGGGCGATATCGGAAGGGCTTGTCACCACGAGCCAGACGCTCGGCCCGGCTCTTCCCCATGAGCTTGGTGGCAACGGCCTTGGCTTCTTCGTCGAGACGTTCACGGGGTTTGTCGATGTCGGGCCAGAGGGCGCGGACGCGGGCTTCGAGGTCTTTGAGATCATCCTCGTCCATCATTGCGCCACCTCCTCGAAGAACTCGACGAGCTTGCGGCGGGAGGCGACCCACTTGCGGTTGACCTGCCGGGCCGGTAGTTCGCCCTTGTGCAAAGCCTCCCATGCCTGACGCGGGGTCCGGTTGATGACCTTGCCGATGTTCGCGGCGCCCCAGACAAGATCGAGGGGCTGGTGGGGCTGAGGTTTGGAGGTGTCAGGCACGGGCACCTCCCGGCTTGTGAGCATCGTTGACCACAAGAGCAAATCCGTGTTGGTGGTCGACCACCGTGCGCCATTCGCCGGGACATATTTCCTGCATGGCGTCATTGAGCTTCTTTGCGTGGTGGAGTGCTTCGAGTTCGACGCAATCATAAACCGGACGGCGATCCGTCAACTCATTGCGGAAAACCACGTTCATGGCCCTTCCATCGCCATAGATGCGGGCAGACCACCGGCCGTTTTCGATCTGAGCGAGAGCTTCGGTCAGCTCATGGGCCAGCCGATCGGCTTTGACCCAAGGATCTTCGATGTCCACAGATGTGGACAAAGCCGCTGTGGGCAGTGCGACGGCACCAGCCGCGAACGGCAGGGCTTTAAGGATGTCTCTGCGCTTCATCATTGCTCACCCCCACGCGCCCGCACCGGCTGGCTTTTGCGATCGATGACGATGCCACGGAGGCGGTCCTCGCCATTCGCGTCCCAATCGAACGTGCACCAGATGCCGGTGATATCGGGGTCCAGGGCCATTAGGCTGTCCCGAATCTCATAGGTGAGTTCTTTGATCGAGCTGCCCGTATGCGCGGTCTTGCGCATGCAGCGCGTGGCCAATTCCGGGATGCGATCACCGGGAGCACCGTCTAGCGCCTCGGTGCGGTCCGTGTTATTCTCCTTGATGGTCATCTTGGGCATCTCCATTGCCTGAGTTGACGGAATTGCCGCTGGTCTCAGCGGCGTTCTGATCGACAGTGGCGGGGGTGTCGCCGTCCAAAGCTGCCCCCGTCACTGTTTCGGTCTTCTCGTTTCTTCCGAAAAGCACCTCGCGAATTGCAGCCGACCTGCTCGGGAAGCCGGCTGGCGCCGCCCATTGGTCCAAAGCGTCCAACTCTTCCGATGTCAGCAATACCACCACCCTGTTCGCGCGGCGGTCCGTATCGCTGACACGGGAGTACACATTGTTCATAGTTCGTTCACCGTGATGCGTTGACATTGCACTGTCAATTTGCATTTCAATTGACGATAGGTCAAGTGGCGTGCGAATTGTGCGCGGGAGTTTCCACTACTTTTGGATTATTGCCATGGCGGCTGCCAAAGAGAACACACAGCGCCGTGTGTACGTCCTTCCCACTGACTTGGTCGAACGTATCGTCGCCTACCAAGAAGATAAGGCGTTGCCGTCTGAGGTAGAGGCGGTGCGGAGGTTTCTCGATGAAGCGCTCAAGAACCGAGACAGCGTGGCAGACGTAATCAATAGATTTATGGCGAGGTTAGAAAACCTCCGACTAGCCTCAGAAATCGCCAAGGATGTCTTGGTAGGCCACCCCCTCATTACCGGATTAGGTTTCGACAGTCAGTCCGTGACATTCCACAGCTCCGATGGATTTCACGTCACGATCTCCGATAAGGGATTGGTGAACATCAAAGATCCAGATGGCGACACGCTGTACTGGAAAACGCGAGAGGGAACGACTTTCGGGACCGGGTTTATTTCCGAAATTCCGCCCAGGCCGCCCAGCGCTCCCGCGTTCGAGCCAGGTGGTATGGACGACGACATCCCCTTTTAGGAGGCCCTATGGCGCGCACCAAGGCTCGAATTCACCATGACGAAGTTGTCCGCATGATCAAGGCGGTCCAGTCGTGTGGTCTTTCGGTTTCAAGCGTGTCGTTTGATGGCGAACAGTTGGAAGTGGTTGTGCGCGAGCCTTCCAAGCGACCTGATTTTGGGCCGATCAGGGAGCCAACGCTTTGAGCATTCGTAAGCGTACATGGGCCACCAACGGGGTCGAGCAGTCGGCGTGGCAGTGCGATTATGTCGACGCGCAGGGCAAGCGTAGACGCAAGAACTTCAAGCTCAAAAAGGAAGCCCAGGCGTTTCTCGATGGTGCCAAGGGCGAGGTCCGATCAGGGGTGCACGTCCCCGATGGCGAGACCGTCACCGTGTCCAAGGCTGGGGAACTATGGTTGAAATCATGCGCCGCTGCCGGGCTCGAAGCCACCACCATCGCGCAGTATAAGCAGCACCTTATCCTACACATCACCCCCTATCTCGGGGATACCAAGCTCAACAAGATCACTGTGCCGACTGTGCGCTCGTTTCAGGACGACTTGCGCGACAATGGCCGATCCGAAGCCATGGTGCGGCGGGTCACGGTATCGCTGGGCTCGATCCTCTCGGATGCGCAGGATAGGGGCCTGAGCGTCCGCAACGCGGTTCAGGAGATGTCGAGGCGCCGGAAGGGTTCAACGGCCACACAGAAGCGCCAGAAGCCGCGTGTGAAGGTTGGCGTTGATATCCCCACCACCGAAGAGATCAGGGCCATCGTCGAAGCCGCAGCGGGCCGCTGGCGCCCGTTCCTGATCGTCGCCATCTTTACCGGACTGCGCGCCAGTGAATTGCGGGGTCTGCCATGGTCCGATGTCGATCTCGACAACGCTCTCGTGCACGTGCGCCAGCGTGCGGATGCTCATAACCAGATCGGCCCGCCCAAGAGCGCTGCTGGGGTGCGAACAATCCCCCTGCCCCCGATGGCCGTGAACGCGCTTCGAGAATGGAAATTGGCCTGCCCCAAGGGCGAATTGAACCTGGTGTTCCCGACCGGTGCCGGCGGCGTCGAGTATCACGCCAATATCGTGAAGCGCGGTTTGCACCCTACCCTGATCGCGGCGGGCGTGGCTCTCAACGTCAAACTTCCAGACGGGAATTTTGAGGCCAAAGCGAAATACACCGGCCTTCATGCCCTGCGCCATTGGTATGCGTCATGGCTGATCAATCGCCCTGCCGATGGCGGGCTCGGTCTTACTGCCAAACAGGTCCAGGAGCGCATGGGCCATAGCTCGGTCCAGATGACGCTCGATGTATATTCGCACCTGTTCCCGGTCGTCGACGAAGGGGCCGCGATGGCACAGGCAGAACAGGCAATCTTTGCGGCGCGCGCCACCTGAATGGCACAAGGATGGCACATGAAAGCCAGAACCTCCCGGTTTCCGGGGCCCATTCAAACACTCTGACTCCGTTAGTCCTGGTTCGAATCCAGGTTCCCCAGCCAAAACTTTCCAGAAAACTAAACGTTCCCAACAAGTTAGCGCCAACTCTCGCTGGCCGAATCGCGTGATTTTCCACCGGTTTGGCCATGGGAATAGCTGCTGCCGCGCCCCGCGACCTCGCTGCAACTCGTGCAGAGTTGGCCATAACTCTGATTGTGCAGGCGGGAACGGGCCGAGGCGCTTTTGTCGACTGCGCGTCCTCCGGATCCGTCAGACTTCTGCCCGATCATCAAGAAGGTGAGTTGCGCAGGCTGCATCTGTGATTACGACATTGACATGCCCGGCGGCAACGACCGCGCGCATGATGGCGTGCTTATGCTGCCCGCCCGAGGCGACGATGCGGGTGGGGATTTTCCTGAAATCGTCGAGTTCCGGTGACATGACCTGATGGTTGAGCGGGTGGTCGATCTGCCGCCCTTCGCTATCGACATAGCGGCCGATAACATCGCCTACGGCGCCGGAGCTCACCAGATCATGGGGGCTGACACCGTCGGGAAGGCCGTAACGGACCTGTAGCGACTTGTCCGAAACATCACCGACGCTGACCAGTCCCACATCGGCATTGCAGATTGCCTGGAGAGCCTTGCGGAAGCTGCTCTGGGCAACGATGGCCTCGCGCGCCTCGGCGCTGTCCATATAGATCGGGGCGACCAGGTAATTGCCGCTGGCTCCAAAACGTTCGGCAAAGCTGCGCACGATCTCAAAGGTGTTGATCTCGGTGCCGTGGGTCAACCCGCCCATTATCGAATAGACTTCGAGGCCTTCGAAGTTCTGCGGCCGGGCCGACATTATGGTCTCGCGAAGGGTGGTCCCCCAGCCAAGGCCAATGGCGTGCGGTTTGCGGGCATTGATCAGCCGCGTGAGATAGTCGGCAGTTGCCTTGCCCAAAACCTTGTGCACGAGCGTCGGTTCGGACGGGGTGGGCACAACGACCGCGGCCTCCAGCCCGAACCGGTTGCACAGCCGCGCTTCGAGTTCGGCGCACAGGCTGAGCGGAGAGTTGAAATGCACAGAGACCAGGCCCGTCTCGTGCGCCTGCGCCAGCATTTCGTTGACGCGCCTGCGCGTCAGATTCAGCCGCTCGGCGATGCCCGCCTGGGTCATTCCCTCGACATGGTAATACCACGCCGCCTGAACCATGAGATCTTCGCTCTCGTCCTGCATCGTCATCCCTCTTTGTTACATATGTCACGCGACCGTAACATATGTAACGTAACGGTATCGAGCGACCGCAAGGCGGCATGAGTTCAATTGCCGTGAACGGCGAAAAATTCAACCCGTTTCATTCAGGGACGGATCGAAACAAGGACAAGGACGATGAACACGATTTTCAAGGGCGCCGCTCTGACGGCCCTCGCGGGATCGCTTGCCGTGATGGCGCTGCCCGCACTGGCTCAGGACAAGACGACCATCGAATGGTGGTACGCCAATGGCGGCCGCATCGAAGAGGCCATTCAGGAAATGATTGCCGACTTCAACACCAGTCAGGACGATTATGAAGTCGTCGGTGTCCGCAAGGGCAATTACGAAGAAACCTTCGCCGCCATGATCGCTGCCTATCGCGTTGGCCAGCATCCCACCATCATCCAGGCCACCGAACGCAGCTTTCTCACGATGCTCTATTCGGACGCCGCGGTTCCGGTGAACCAGCTTATGGCCGAGCAGGGCTATGATACCGACTGGAGCGATTTTATTGCCCCGGTCGCCGATTTCTACGTGGTCGATGGCGCGCCAGCCGCGCTGCCGTTCAACTCCTCGACCGGCATCATGTGGTTCAATGCCGATCATTTCGAGGCAGCCGGGTTCGACAAGCCGGCCGAAACCTGGGATGAATTCGAAGAACAGCTCTACGCGATTAAGGACCAGGGCATTTCCGAATGCGGCATGGTGCTGAACTCAGATTTCCCCTGGAGCCTGCTCGAAGGCTATTCGACAATCAACGACTACCCCTTCGGGACCGAAGCCAACGGCTTTGACGGGCTTGGCACCGAATATGTCTATAACACCACCCCGGTGGTCCAGCAGGTCGAGGGCCTCAAGCGCTGGATCGATGACGGTATCATCCAGCTCTCGGGCAATGGCATGTCGCCCGCCCAGCTGTTCAATTCGGGCACCTGCTCGACATGGTCGGCCTCCACCGCTTCCCATGCCGGCGTCGAGGCCGAAGCCCAGTTCAACTGGAGCGCCACCCTTCAGCCGCACGAAGCTGGCGTCGAACCGCACAATTCCAACATCGGCGGCGCGGCCCTCTGGGTTCTCCAAGGCAAGGCAGACGAAGAATATGCAGCAGCTGCAGCCTTCATCGACTTCGTTGCCCAGCCCGAAACCCAGGCCTGGTGGAGCGAACAGACCGGCTATGTCCCAGTCACCAACGCGGCCTACGAGCTGATGGCCGATCAGGGCTTTTTCGAGGAATATCCGACCCGCGAAATCGCGTTGCTCCAGCTCACCCGTCACGAACCGACCGAAAACTCGCGCGGCATGCGGTTTGGCAATTCCAATCAATGGTGGGCCGTGCTGCTCGAGGAACTCGAAGCGGTCTGGACCGACCAGAAGTCTGCACAAGACGCGCTGGACAGCTCGGTTGCCCGTGGCAACGAAATCCTGCGCCAGTTCGAGCAGCTCCATGCCGGCAGCTGACGTCCTCATCCCTGCAGGGGTGCCGAAAGGCACCCCTCTCTTCGACGGCCGCCGCCTGTTCGAAAGGCTCACGCGGTCCAGCGAAGACGGCCTCAAGCGCGCGCACTTCAAGAACCACTGGATCGCTGCGGCGCTGCTCTCGCCGCAACTGATCATCCTTTTGTTCTTCTTTTTCATTCCCTCCTGGAAAGCACTCTCACTCGCTTTCGTCCAGGTCGACCCGTTTGGCGGCAAATCGCTGTTTGTCGGCTGGCGCAATTTTACCGAGCTGTTCGCGAGCGAATCCTACCGGAATAGCGCCTGGCTGACCTTCTGGTTCACCATCGTCCAGAACATCGCAACGCTTGCACTGGCCGGCGCATTGGCGTTCGCCACCGACCACATCATTCGCGGCCGCTTCGCCTATCGCAGCATCCTGTTACTGCCCTACGCCATCGCGCCGGTGATCTCGGGCGCCATCTGGGCCTATCTGTTCAACCCGACCGTCGGCCCCGTCGCCATGGGCATCCACGCCATGGGCCTGCCCTGGGACCCGAACCTGCGCTCGGGCGACGCGCTCATCCTGATCACCATTTCGGCGGTCTGGAAGCATATCTGTTACGATTACATATTCCTCGTGGCGGCCATGCTGGCCGTGCCGCAATCCCTGCGCGAGGCAGCCGCCATTGACGGCGCCGGCCAACTCAAGCGGTTCTTCACGATCTCGCTGCCCCTCATCACGCCCACGATCATGTATCTGTTCATCATCAACATGGTCTACGGTCTGTTCGACACCTTCCCGATCATCGATGCGGTGACCAGCGGCGGCCCCGCAGGCTCGACCACAACGCTGGTCTACAAGGTCTATCAGGACGGCTTCGTCATGCTCAATCTGGGCTCTTCGGCCGCCCAGTCGGTCATCCTGATGATCCTCGCCGTCACCTTCACCGTGCTGCAGTTCCGCGCCATGGACCGTAAGGTCAACTACCAGGTATAGCCATGATCGAGCGTAGTCCCATCCTCACCGTCGTTTGCCACATCATCCTGATCGTCGGCGCGATCATAGTTTGCGCGCCGCTTTATTTCGCCTTTGTGGCGGGCTCGCACACCGGGCAGGCCATCCAGCAGGTGCCCATGCCGATGGTGCCGGGGGAGATGTTTTTTGAAAATCTGGCGATTGCCTGGGAAACTGCCGATTTCGGGCAGTCTTTCCTCAACACGCTGATCGTTACCAGCGGCATCGTGGTGGGCAAGATCGTCCTTTCGATCCTTGCCGGCTTTGCCATCACCTATTTCCGGTTTCCCTTCCGGCTGACGGCCTTCTGGCTGATTTTCATGTCGCTCATGCTGCCGGTCGAGGTGCGCATCCTGCCCACCTATGAATCGGTAGCCGACGTGGCCGGGCCGATCCGCTGGCTGATGGACATCACCGGCATCTCGTTTCTGATCGAAATGCTGACCGGATACACAATCGATGCGCGCTTTAACTGGAACCTGGTCAACACCTATCCGGGCCTGACCCTGCCGCTCATCGCCTCGGCAACGGCGGTGTTCCTGTTCCGGCAATTTTTCATGACTGTGCCCGAAGATCTGTGCGAGGCCGCCAAGCTCGACGGTACCACGCCCATGAAATTCCTGCGTGATATCCTACTGCCTCTCTCGCTGCCCAACATCGCCGCGCTGGCCATCATCCTCTTTGTCTATGGCTGGAACCAGTATCTCTGGCCCCTGCTGTTCACGACGCAAAAGGACATGATGACCGTCATCATCGCCCTCAAAGGCCTGATGCCCGGACCAAACGATCCGGCTGCCTGGTGGAGCTATGCAATGGCCGCCTCGTTCGTCGTCATGCTCCCGCCCACCGTCGTCATTCTCGTTCTTCAGCGCTGGTTCGCCAGAGGGCTGGTGGATTCGGGAAAATAATCTCAACCCAAAGGTTCTCAAAAATGACTCAGATCGTAGGCCATCGCGGTGGCCGCAATCTCTGGCCGGAAAATTCGCTGACCGGCTTTCGCAACGTGCTCGGAACAGGGGTCGACGCTGTCGAATTCGACGTTCATCTCTCCGATGCCGGCGAACTTCTGGTGATCCACGACGCGACGCTGGACCGCACGGCGGAGGGCACCGGTCCGGTGCGGCTCGTCACCCCCGAACAGCGCCGCGCGCTGCGCCTGAAGGACAGCCCCGACACCCTGCCGACCCTGGCCGAGGTGCTCGAAGTGCTCGCCGAAGGCAGTTGCCATCTCCATGTCGAGCTCAAATCCGACGAAACGGGCACCCCCTACCCCGGTCTCCCCGAGCGGGTGGCTGCAACCCTCATCCGGTTCGGACTGGCCGGCAGGAGCCATATGACCAGCTTCAACCTCGAGGTGCTGGAGGCCTGCAAGGCTGCCGCGCCAGCCATTCCGCGGCTCTGTTCGGTCAACCACAAATCGGCCCAAGCGCTCGGCCTCGAGCAAACGCTGCGAGCGGCTCTAGATCGCGCCGACATCATTGCCATCGAAAAATCCCTGCTCGCCGAACACTGGGACGCGGTTCTCGCCATATTGCCGCTCGAGCAACTCGGCGCCTGGGTGCCCAATAGCGAAGAGGATATCGGGTTCTGGCTCGAGCGCCGCACCGGCTATCTAACCTCGGACGATCCTGTGCTCGCCCTGTCCGTCAGAGACCGGCTTGCCCTTTCGGCCTGATCGCCGACAGCAATTGTGTGGAGACCTTCGTGCCTTTATTGAACCGCCGCCTTTTTCTCGGCACCGGCCTGGCCGCCGCCGCTGTTTGGCCCAGCCTTGGAAGCGCGCGTGCGCAGACTTTCGATACCGATCCGTTTACGCTCGGCGTGGCGTCCGGCCGCCCGACGCCCGACGGCGTCATCCTCTGGACGCGGCTGGCTTTTCCGGTCGAGGCGGTCCCGCTTGCCGATCCCTTCGCGCCGATCCCTGAAGTCGCCATCCCCCCCATGGATGTTTTCTGGGAAGTGGCCGAGGATGAATCGTTTTCGCGGCCGGTGCGCTCCGGCATCTACCGGGCGGTTCAGAAATGGGGGCATTCGGTCCATGTGGCAGTGACCGGACTTGAGGCCGACCGCTGGTATTTCTATCGCTTCCGCTGCGGCAATGCCGAAAGCGGGGTCGGGCGCACCCGCACTGCGCCCGCCGCCGACGCGACCAATGACCGTTTCACCTTCGCCTTCGCGTCGTGCCAGCAATATGAGCAGGGCTATTACAGCGCCTATCGCGACATGGCCCAACGCGACCTCGATCTCGTCGTCCATCTGGGCGATTATATCTACGAGGTCAGCTACGGCACCCATCTGGTGCGCCGGCACGGCAATGGATGGCCGCCAACCCTTCTAAACGAATACCGGGACCGACACGCCCAGTACAAGTCCGATCCCGACTTGCAGGCCGCCCACGCCAATTTCCCCTGGCTGGCCGTCTGGGACGACCATGAGGTCATCAACAATTACGCCGATGACGACGCCCCCAATGTCATCGGAGGCGAAAAATTCCTGCGCCAGCGGGCTGCGGCGTATCAGGCCTGGTACGAGCATATGCCCGTTCCACCCATTGCTGGCCGCGACTTTTCCAATTTCACAATCTATGGCCGGCACGGGTTCGGGCGCTTGCTCGATATCGCCATGCTCGACACCCGCCAATATCGCTCAGCACCGCTTGAAGGCTCCGATGATGCGCCCGAGCGCACCATGCTCGGTGACGCGCAGGAAGCATGGTTCGATGCCACCCTTGAGGCCTCGCGGGCCAAATGGACGGTCATCGCCCAGCAGACGCTGCTCTCCGAACGCGACACCAAGGCAGGAGACGCAACCGGCTATAATCTCGATGGCTGGGACGGATACCGCTCGGCCCGCACCCGACTTCTCGACTCGGTGCGCGCCTCGGGGGCGGCCAATCCGCTGGTCATCGGTGGCGATCTGCATGCGTTTTACGCCGCCGACGTCAAAGAGGATTTCGAAAACCCTGACAGCTCCACCCTCGCCACCGAATTTGTGACCGGGTCGATCACCTCCGATGGGCCTTCCGAAGCAAGCATTGCAACGGCGCTGGCCGAAAACCCGCACCTCAAATTCGCCAGCAGCCGCGAGCATGGCTATTCCATTCTCTCGCTCTCACCCAAACTGGCGCAGGCCGATTTCATCGCGGTGTCCGATCGCAAGGACCCCAACGCCAGCGCTGCGATCTTTCAAAGCTTTGCCGTGCTGGACGGAATGGCGGGAGTGAACCGCCTATGACCCGGCCACTCGATCTCGTCATTTTCGATTGCGACGGCGTGCTCATCGACAGCGAGCCGATCGCCAGCCGCACGCTGGCCCGGTCCCTCAGCGCCGCCGGCCTTTCAATGACCGCCGAAGAGGCCCATCGCACCTTCACCGGCAAGTCCGAAAGCGATTTGCGCTTCCATTTCAAGGCGGCGGGCATCGGCGCGCTCGATACCCTGTTTTCGAGCTGGCATTCCGATCTGTACGCGGCGTTTGCGCGGGAATTGCGGGCGATGGCCGGAATAGAGCCGCTGCTGCGGGCCCTCGATGTCCCCAAATGCGTTGCCTCGAACAGCACAATCGCACGCCTCGAAAGGAGCCTCGGACTGCTTGAGCTATGGGATATTTTTGCCCCTCATATCTTCAGTGCCGAAATGGTCGCCAGGCCCAAACCGGCGCCTGATCTGGTTCTTCATTGCCTCGCCACCTTCGGCGCGCGCCCCGAACGCTCGATCATGATCGATGACAGCCACCACGGCATCCAGGCCGCCTGCGCCGCCGGGGTCAAGGCCATCGGTTTTGTCGATCCCAACGATCCGCGCCCCGACCGGCGCGAAGTGCTGCTTGCGGCCGGCGCCGCCGGCGTGGCCGTGGGCGCGCAGGATCTGGCTGCACTGATCATCGCCGATCTGGCGCCCTCCACCCTTTAAAGACGGAAACTGCAAAATGGCGAGCATTGCAATCAATCAGGCCCGGAAAGTCTATTCGGGCAATGTCACGGCCCTGCACGGCATCGACCTTGCCGTCGAGCCAGGGGAGCTCATGGTTTTGGTCGGCCCGTCAGGCTGCGGAAAATCGACACTTCTGCGCATGATTGCCGGTCTTGAAACCATCACCAGCGGGACGATCGCCATTGACGGGCGCGTGGTCAATACGGTCGAACCTGCCGCCCGCGACATTGCCATGGTGTTCCAGAATTACGCGCTCTATCCGCATATGAGCGTGCGCGGCAATCTCGAATACGGATTGAAGAACCGCGGTGTCGGCAAGCAGGACCGTCAGGCGCTCGTGGCCGAGGCCGCCCGCATCCTCGAACTCGAACCCTATCTCGAGCGCCGCCCGGCAGCGCTATCCGGCGGGCAACGCCAGCGCGTCGCCATGGGTCGTGCCATTGTTCGCAAGCCCCGCGCCTTCCTGTTTGACGAGCCCCTCTCCAATCTCGACGCCAAGCTGCGCGGCCAGATGCGGGTTGAAATCCGCCGGTTGCAAAAAACACTCGATACGACGGCGATCTACGTCACCCACGACCAGCTCGAGGCCATGACCCTGGCCGATCGCCTCGTTGTCATGAACGGGGGAAACATCGAGCAGGTCGGCACACCCACCGAACTCTATGAACGGCCCCGCACGACCTTCGTTGCGCGCTTCATCGGCTCACCGGGCATGAACCTGCTCAATTCGGCGGCGCTTGCCGCGCAAGGGTTCCGACTACCCGATTTTCTCCCTCAATCGGGCTGCACCATCGGCATCCGCCCTGAAGACATCTTGCTCGACGACGAGACCGAAGCAGGACTGGCTCTGAACGGCCGAGTCGAGGCCGTGGAAATACTCGGCAAGGAATCACTGGTCTATTTGGCCCTGGGCGGGATGGAGGATCTGGTTACCGTGAGGGCTGTTGGCAGTCGATGGCACACCGGGGCAACAGCGACACTTCATCTGCCCTATGCTCACCTCCATCTGTTCGACACTGACTCCGGTGAGCGTTTCGATGCGCGTTAGGTGAGGCCATCGATCTGGTTGGGGCTTTGATCGCGGCCACCAAGGCGCAGCATAGGGCACGCAAGCGTCCTCACCTGAAATACGTCGAGGATTTTTTGCCGATATGGCGGGCTTCGGATCAGTCAGAGCAATTGAACACGCGGTCGCTCTCTTCGGAGAAGGCCCCGGCAATTCACTCCGATCGCCGCTGCTGCGGCATCAGGGAGTTGCGTGACGCGAGCTTTCCAATAATTCTGGTCCGACACAGGGACCAGTTTCACGGAGATATTCTTGGGCATCGACTATGACTATTGCGTCATTGGTGGCGGCATTGTGGGGGTGGCAACGGCCCATGCGCTGGCCGATCGTTTTCCCGATGCGGGCGTGGTTCTTGTGGAAAAGGAGGCCGAACTCGGCCGGCACCAGACCGGACACAATAGCGGGGTCATACATTCCGGAATCTACTACGCGCCAGGGAGTCTGAAAGCCAGACTGTGTGCGGAAGGCGAGCGCCGGACCAAAGCGTTTTGCCGTGAACACGGCATCGCATTCGAAGAGCGCGGCAAGCTGATTGTCGCAACAACTTCTCTCGAAGAACAGCGCCTCGATGCCCTTTGGCACCGCGCCAAGCTGAACGGTATCGTGACTGAATCTCTATCGGCAGGTGACATCGCCGAGCGCGAACCTCATATCGCGGGCACAAAGGCCCTGTTTGTTCCCGCCGCGGCGATCGTCGACTATCTCGAGGTGGTGAGAAAGCTGGCCGAAGCCTTTGTCAAAATGGGCGGCTCGCTCCTGCTCAACAACTCCGTTATGGCCATATCAGAGGATGACGATGCGGTTCGGGTGGAGCTCAACGACCGGACAATTCGGGCGAAGAAGTTGGTCGCTTGCGCAGGCCTGCAATCGGATCGCCTTGCCAGAATGGCAGGGCTCAATCCGACCCACCAGATCGTGCCGTTCAGAGGCGAGTACTATAAAGTCCGTCAGGAGCGCTCCGACCTTTGCCACGCCATGATTTACCCCGTTCCCGATCCCGACCTGCCGTTTCTGGGCATCCACCTTACCCCGATGATCAATGGACGTCTCACGGTCGGCCCAAATGCCGTGCTGGGATTTGCGCGCGAAGGCTATCCGAAATTTTCGGTCTCGATCCGTGACATCGCTTCATATGCCAGTTTTCCCGGCTTCTGGCGCTCAATCAGGGCAAACCTGAAATCCGGTGTCGCCGAAATGATGGATTCGGTTTTCAAGGCGCGCTATCTGCGCGCCTGCCAGAAATACTGCCCCTCTCTTGATCTGGACGACCTGCAGCCGATGAGCGCGGGAATCCGGGCACAAGCAGTAGCGACAGACGGAACGCTCATCCATGATTTTCTTTTTCTCGACAGCCCACGACAGCTTCATGTCTGCAACGCGCCCTCCCCGGCCGCAACATCGGCCTTGCCGATCGCCGACATGATTGTCGACCGACTACAGGCCGACCGTCCTACCGCCACCTCACGCCGATAAGAGCGCTTCTCTGCTTGTCAAAGGTGCTACCGCACAGAAATTCAGCACGCACTTGCTTCAGATACACTAATGTGCGCGTTCTCGCGGAAACCGCAAACAAAGCAGCCGTTGCTGACCTGCGCGCCGCCAATGCCGATGTCCGCGACAGAGCCAATCAGAAGGAACACGCTGCGTTCCTGATCGCAGACCGCGAGTTCCACCACGCGATCTTCCGTCACGCCGATATCCTCGAACTCTGGCCGATCCTGCGCCGCCACAGTGGCCATCTCGACCGCCTGCGCATGCTCAATCTGCCCAATATCGGCATGGAACGTGTCGTCGCCCTGCATGAAAAAATCATCGACGGCATTGCTGCCGAAGACCCGGCGGCCGCCATCGAGGCCATGCGGGAACACCTCTCCAAAACGCTTTCAATGCTTGATTGGGTCGGCCAGCAATATCCTGAATATCTCGAAATCTGATTGCAGCTATCTGTTTACGCCATCAGCCACTGACACATCCTGTGGGACGACCCGCCTCACCTGCCTGTGTCGCGCCATGCACGTTGGGCTAGCAGGGCCGCTTCCACGCGATTGCGTACCTCCAGCTTGTCAAAAATGTTCGAGAGGTGGAACTTGACCGTCTTTTCCTGCACCTCGAGGGTCTTGCCGATCTCGGCGTTGCTGAAGCCCTGGCTGACGAGCCGGAGCACCCGGGCCTCCTGATCGGTCAGCTTGGCAATAGCCTCCTGCTCGGGCGAGAGGGCATGGATCTGTTGCTGGCTCATGAGATCGCCAAGCAGCCGAGGCGATATCTGCACGCGACCGTCAAAGATCTCCTTTATGGCATGGAGCAACTCGTTCGCCGTGGTGCCCTTGAGCAGATAGCTAACGGCACCCAGATCGAGCGAACGGGAAACGTCATTGACCCTTGCCGATGCCGTTAGCATGACAACCAGCGTGTTGGGACTGACCTTAAGCACGTCGGCAATGGCATCTACGCCACCTGTTATCATGGCCACGTCCAGCAGGAGCATATCGGGCCGATGGCGCCCAGCAAGCGTAACTGCCTCGGTGCCGTCTTCGCCTTGCGCGACCACATCGAAATCTGGCTCGAGTTCGAGTGTCTGTGTCAATCCCGACCGGAAGATCGGATGATCGTCGACAATGACGATACGCCGCTTAGACATGAGCCGCCTGTCCCCGCAAATCAATCGACATCTCGAGCACACTGACCTCGTCCAGGCGCGAAAAGCGCAGTTCGCCACCAAGCGCGTTGATCCGGGCCTTGAGCCCCTTGAGGCCGATCCCCGGCAGGGAAACCGACCCCGGTGTTGACTTGCGTCCATAAGACACCACCCGGATATCCAACATATCCCGGGCATCCAGGGTTGCCTCTACCCGCGCGTTGTCGCCGACGCCGTGACGATAGGCATTGTTGAGCCCCTCCTGAACAAATCGAAACACACAGATATTGATCGACCGGTTGGATCGGCTCGACCGGTCCGGCCGTGCGTCACCCAATGCCAGATCGGCCTCTACGGTCATGTTTGTCCTGTCCTTGTGGATATGAATTGCGTGAGCAACCGCATCCGCCAATGTCCCTTCCTCGATCTGGGGCAAGACCAGACCGTGGGCGATATTGCGCACATCGTTGAGGGCCGACGTCAGATTGGTTTCGATTTCACCAAGCTCCGAATACAGAGCCTCCCGAGTTTTTGCCCTTCGGGCCTTTTCGACCTTGAGAACCGCGTAGCTGATCAACTGACTGGGCCCATCGTGAAGATCGGCTCCCAGCGCGCTGAGAAAATGGTCATTGTGTTCGGTCAGCAGACGAGAGGCTGAAAGGGCCTGTTCGCGCAGAGCCTGGTTGCGGTCGGCAAGAATCTGGGTTTGCACCAATTGCGCAGACAGGGATTTTTCCTGCCGCTCGAGCCTTTGGGAAGCGCGCCAGACCAGCGCGAACAGCGCCAGATAGAAGGCAAGACAGGCAAAGCCCACCGCGGCCCAACTGCGAATCGAAGCGGCGGCCAGTGTCTCCCCGATATCGCTCGAGGCTTCGTGAATTTCCGACACGGCAATAATCTCTCCATCCGCACCGTGTATCGGGGTGTAGATTTCAGTATATGTGCGCTGGAATCCACGCGAGACGTGCTCTTGTGCCGAAAGGTCGGTCTCAAGCGCGACCACCATGCCATTGAAGGCCCGCACGGCGCCGGGCGGCAATTCGAACTGCTCACCGATCAGACCTTCGGAATTGGAATAGAGCACCGTCCCGTCGGCGCGCCAAATGTCCAGATAAGGAACCCGATCGGCAAATGCGCTCGTATCGAACAGACTGTCGAGTTGGGCATGCGCCTCGTCAGTGATGTCTCCCCCACTCCGCAACTCCCCCAGATGACTGACGATGGAACTGTCGACGAACAGAGCCGTCGCCACTGCCCGATGATAAAGCGCGTTCGAGCGCACGAAGTTTGCTATGACCGTTCCAGTGATGATCATGACCACAATCATCACAGCGCCGCCCGCCAGGCTGAACTGCTCAATCAGGCTGCGCCGGCCCCACAAACCGAGCCAAAGCCTGTGCCACGAGCCCGGCGGTCTCGCCACGGTTTGTGCGTGTTCCAAATCCTCCCTCACTCCCGTCAAGCCGCTCGATGCCGTCTGAATGGTACATCCTCCAACTACAGAATTACTTCAGTTTTACCACCGCAGGCAAACATTCCTTGACAAAACGCAAGTGAAACCTGGAACGCTGGACCAAGGTCCAGTATAATTTCGGACCTAAGCCCCCCTACTCCGTCAGACCATCTGTCATTACCTAAGGCCGCCATTTCAGCGAACATCCAGTCCAAGATGAACAATTTGGGCGTGGTGCAACCACGACAAAGGACAGGGAACTGAAATGGCTAAGCTCGATCGGAACGACCTCGACTTCATTCTCAAACAAATCAAGATCGCCGAAGAACATTCGGCGCTGATCGAACAAGGTGTCGATCCGCGCGAAGCCCTTGAGCAACTGGTCTCAAGCCCGTTGCTGCCCTTCGGGCTCCGCACGGTTGATGGCAGCTTCAACAATTTCCAGCCCGACATGATTCAGTTCGGTGCGGGCGACGAAGCCATGACACGGCTGTTGACACCCGATTACAATCCCGCCGAAGCCAACCCGCGCACCGGCCAGCCCACCAGCTATGAGCAGTTCGACGGCTCGGTTTACGACAGTCAGCCGCGCGTCATTTCCAATATCATTGCCGATCAATCGATCGACAACCCTGCCGCCATAACCGCAGCTCTCGCCTCGGTCGGCATCACGGGGGCCGAGGCCCTGCAGATCACAGGATCGGTCATGGCGCTGCGCGCCGAGGCCCTCGCGCTGCGCGCCGCCATCGGCGATGCGCAAGCCGATGCGCAAGCGGCGTACGATGCCGCAGACGCGGCGCTCACGGCCGCGATTACGGCCCAGGCAGACGCGCTGGCGGCTTACGATCAGGCCGTCGCAGATCACGCTGCTGCGCAGTCTGGTGCCGACGGTGCCGGCGCCGCGCTGACATCGACCATCGCCGCGCGGGACGCCCATCTTCCCACGGTGACCTCGGCCCAAGCCGATGCGGTCGCCAAGCTTGCTACGATGCAGACCGCCCAAACAATGGCGGCGACCACCCAGGACGCGGTAACGCTGGCTGCTGCGCAGCTTGCATCCGCCCAGGCGATCGAGGCTGCGGCCTTGGCGACATTCCAGGCCGATCCCACGGTGGCCAACGCCAACGCCTATGCCGCGGCAGTCGACGTCCGCGAAGACGCGGCCCTGGCCCACGGACTGGCTGTCGAGGCCGACGAGGACGCCGATGCTGCCCTGCTTGCGGCACAGGCCGAGCACACGGCGGCAGTAAATGCGGTGCAGGATGCACTTACAGAGCTTCAGCAGCTCGAGGTGGATGTGGATCTGGCCGAGGCCAATGCGCAATCGGTCCAGGCGCAGCTCGATCTGGCCAATACAGCGCTTCAGGCCGCCACCGAGACTCTCGAACAGGCAGATGAAGCCGTGGCGACCGCAACCGCCGCACGCGACGCTGTTCCCCTTGGCGAAGCCGCAACCGCAGCCGCCGAGGCCGCCGCCGATGCGGCCGATGCCGCCACGATTGCCGAATTGACCGAACACGGCGTCAGCATGGATGAGGCCAACGTGTTCATCAAGAACATCGCCGCCGACCTGGGCGACACAGCTTCCTTCAATGGCTTCATGACGATATTCGGCCAGTTCTTTGACCATGGCCTCGACCTCACTGCCAAAGGCGGATCGGGCACGGTTTACATTCCGCTGCACCCCGATGACCCGCTCTACGATCCGGAAAGCTTTACCAATTTCATGGTTCTGACCCGCGCCACCAACGAGCCGGGCGCCGATGGCGTTGTGGGCACTGGGGATGACGTCCGCGACCACCGCAACGAAACCACACCATGGACGGATCTCAATCAGGTCTATACCTCAAACCCGTCGCACCAGGTTTTCCTGCGCGAGTATGTCATGGTCGATGGAAAGCCTGTCGCAACCGGTCTCATGCTCGAGGGCGAAGCGGGTGGACCCCCGACCTGGGCCGATATCAAGGAGCAGGCCCGTGAAATGCTGGGTATCGCGCTCGATGACCTCAACGTTCACAGCGTTCCCCTGCTCGCCACCGATCTCTATGGTGAATTCCTGCGCGGGGCCAACGGGTTACCCCAGATCGTAACGGCGAACGGCCTGGTCGAAGGCAATCTTGATGCACCCATCGACGCGCTGGACAGCCTGAGCGCCGGACGGGCCTTCCTCAACGACATCGCGCACAATGCGGTGCCGGGATCCTATACGGTCAGCCAGGGAGCTGGCGGCACCGTCACCGGCACCAAGACAGCTGATCCCGATGATGAGATCGGCAACGAGATCATTCCCAACATGTTTGGCGGCAACGCCACATATGACGACGAATTGCTCGACAAGCATTTCATCGTCGGCGACGGGCGGGGCAATGAAAACATCGTGCTGACTGCAGTGCACACGATGTTTCATGGCGAGCACAATCGCCAGGTCGATGCCATCAAGGCCAGCGTGATTGCAGAAGGCGATCTTGCTTTCCTCAACGAGTGGCTACTTGTCGAAGTTACCGAAGTTCCGGCCGATCTTTCGTCGCTCGTCTGGGATGGCGAGAGACTTTTCCAGGCCTCGCGGTTCTCGACCGAAATGGTCTACCAGCACCTTGTGTTTGAAGAGTTCGTCCGGGCGATCGCACCGCAGATCGATCCCTTCGTGTTCTCCAACAGCGTCGAGATCGATGCGGCCATCTATGAGGAGTTTGCCCAGGTCGTTTACCGTTTCGGCCACTCGATGCTCGCAGAGAACGTCGAGATGCTCAAATTCGCCGGTGGCGCCGCATCGCCCGAAGAGATGGGCCTGATCGACGCCTTCCTCAACCCGATGGCCTTTGCCGAAGCGGGAGCCTCCGCCGAAGAAGCTGCGGGTGCGATCCTGCGGGGTATGACCCGTCAGGCCGGCAACGAAATCGACGAGTTCATGACCGGCGCGCTGCGCAACAATCTTGTCGGCCTGCCACTCGATCTCGCGGCACTCAATATTGCCCGCGCACGGGAAACCGGCATTCCATCGCTCAATGAAGCGCGGCGTCAGATCTATTCGCAGACCAATGATTCCTATCTCAAGCCCTATTCAAGCTGGGCCGACTATGCCCAGAACATCAAGAATCCCCTCTCGATCGTCAATTTCATCGCCGCATACGGCACCCATACGTCCATTCTTGACGCGACGACGGCCGAGGAAAAGCGTGATGCCGCATGGGCGCTGGTGTTCGGCGAAGAAGGCGCGCCGGCCGATCGGCTGGACTTCCTCAATTCCACGGGAGCATGGGCGACCCAGGAAACCGGCCTCAATGCCGTCGATTTCTGGATCGGGGGCCTGGCCGAAGCGCTGATGCCGTTTGGCGGAATGCTCGGCTCGACCTTCACGTTCGTGTTCGAACTGCAGATCCAGAACCTGCAGAACGGGGACCGCTTCTACTATCTCAGCCGCACCCAGGGCCTCAATCTGCTGACCGAACTGGAAAGCGACAGTTTTGCCGACCTGATCCGGCGTAACACGGACACCGAAGATACGGGCCTGCATATCAATGGCTCCGCCTTCCAGACGGCCGACTACGTCATCGAAATGGACCAGTCCAAGCAATACAACGAGGGGCTGGGCACGGCCGATCCGACGCGCGAAACCGACGTCATCTCGGCCGTTACAGGTACCGATTCCCTGGTCGTTCGCCGTGATCTCGACAATGACGGCGATATCGACTTCATCCAGTACACCGGCGGAGAACACGTCGTTATCGGCGGCACCAATGAGGACGATTCGATCATCGGCGGGGCCGGCGACGACACCATCTGGGGTGAAGGCGGAAACGACACCATCGAGGGCGGATATGGCGTCGACCACATCCATGGCGGTGACGGCGACGACATCATCACTGACAGCGGCACCGATATCGGCGATGCCGATGTGATCAAGGGTGAAGGCGGCGATGACGTCATCAATGGCGGCATGGGTCTCGACCTGATCTTTGGCGGCGATGGCCAGGACGTTCTCTCCGGCGGCTCTGAAGACAAGGCCATTTTTGGGGGCCAGGGCGACGATTTCATCCGCTCCGCGTCCGGCGGCGGCGGGGTGATCTTTGGCAACGAGGGCAGCGACTGGATGGAAGGTCAGGGCAATATGAACACCCTGTCCGGGGACAATTCCGAACTGTTCTTCAATTCGCGCGTCATCGGTCACGACATCATGCTCTCGGGCGAAAACGATACCGATTTCGATGCCGAATCCGGCGACGACATCATGGTTCAGGGCATCGGCATCAACCGCAGCAACGGCATGGCGGGCTTCGACTGGACAACGTTCCAGGACAACAACTACGCCGCCGATGCGGACATGAACGTGTCGATCTTCGTCAACCAGCAGAACAACATCCTTCGCGATCGCTACGATCTGGTCGAAGGACTTTCGGGCTGGGACCACGATGATAAGCTCACCGGACGCGAAGTGGTGACCGGGGCTTATGACGCCTTTGGCAATGCCGCCCAGGTCGACCCGGACGCCCCGATCGAAAGCTTCTCTAACGCATTGCTGGAAAAGAACCTGCACCTCATCGACGGGCTGGCCGATCTTGTCGCCCATCTCGAACGCTTCGAGGTCTGGAACCCCCACAATCTCGACATACCCACCGACGAAGAGGCCGATGACGGGGCCGTGCCCACTGTGATCGACCCGAACGGCCTCCATGAGACCGCAGTCATGGACACATCGGACGGCTCGGACATTCTGCTTGGCGGTGGTGGCTCGGATGAAATCCGCGGCATGGCCGGCAACGACATCATCGATGGCGATAAATGGCTCAGCGTTCGGATCGCCATCAGCGACGAAAACGGCGTCGAGTTCGCAACGGCTTCGCGGCTTACGGGTCAGGTTCATGATCTGACCGGCAATGTGCTCTTTGAAGGGCAGACGCTGGCATCCCTTCTCTTTTCCCGCGAGATCCGTCCCTCGCAGCTGGAGGCCAAACGGGAAATTCTCGACGGCGGACAGCAGGGCGACATCGATACGGCCGTCTATTGGGACGTTCTCGAGAACTACGAGATCACCCGCAACGACGACGGCAGCATAACCGTCAACCACGTGGAACAGACCGCAGGGGCCATCGATCCGGCCTCGGGCCGCAACCTCGAAGCCGAAGGCACCGACCGCCTGTTCAACATCGAACAACTGCGATTTGCGGACGGCACCTTCACCATCGACCAGTTGCTGCCGCCACCCAACAGTCCGGCGACGGGCTTGCCGGTCATCAGCGACACGACACCGACCGAAGGTCAGGTTCTCACTGTCGATACCTCATCGATCGCAGATGCCAACGGGCTGGGAGCGCTGAGCTATCAATGGCAGGTCTCGGACGATGGCGGCACCAGCTGGCAGAACATCTCCGCCGTCGTCGGGGGAACGTCGGCGCAATTTGCTCCCAATAACGGCCTGTTCGGACTGGGTGGCCAAGTCGGAGACATTCTCCGCGTCCAGGTCAGCTTCACCGACGCTCTGGGCAATCCCGAAGTGCTGGTGTCGCAAGCGACGGCGGTTGTCGGCGAGGACTGGGACGGCACGCCGCTGTTCAACAACACCTTCGATGGCACGGCGGGCGACGATATCGCCGATGGCGTCAATCCGCAGAACTTCGGGTTCTTTACTTTGGGTGGCAACGACACCCTCAATGGCAATGGCGGCAATGATGTGCTCAACGGCCTCGGTGGCAATGATGCCATCAACGGCGGTGCCGGAGACGACATCATCAATGGTGGTGCTGGTACCGATACCATCACCCAGACCAGCACGGACGGTCGCGACCGCATCAACGGCGGTGCCGGGACGGACAATTATGTCCTGAACGGTGTCGCGGGTTCAGAAACCTTCCGCATCTATGCGGTAACCGGTGCGCAGAACGCGGCCATAGCCGCAGCGCTGTCCACTTCGCTGGGCGTCTCGTTCGCAGCCGGAACAGAAATCGTCGTAACCCGGACCGTTGGCGGGGTCGAAACGCTTATCGCCGAACTCGACAACATCGAAGAAGTTCGGGTCAACACTCTCAATGTCACCGTAGACAACAACAATGGCGGGCTCGACACGGGGGGCAATGGCGGCGACATCATCCAGGTGGTGGGCAATTTCAACCCGACCAGCCTCGACTTCAGCACCATCACGATCGATGGCATGGCCGGAAACGACATTGTCGATATCACCTCTCTCCAGTCCGAGCACCGCATCGTGTTCCGGTCCAATGGGGGCAATGACACCATCGTGGGCGCACTGCGGCCCCAGGACGTCATCGAACTGCCCGAAGGGACAACCGAGCACACATCATCAACCGCGGATGGCGTCACCACGATCAGCTTCGGCGAAAACACCGTCACCTTTGCAACGCCGACAGATGGTGATCCGGAGGTACGCACGGCAACGGGCCATGAGGATGCAGAAGAAGACGACCATAGCGACGACGACTGCAATTCCGACGACGATGACGCCATCCAGACCCCCGATGCCGGAACGCCGCAGGTCGCTGCAGCACCAATTGTCGGCAGCGCTTCTGCGGACGTGCTCGTCGGCACGATGGGCAAGGATCTGATCTTTGGCCTGGGCGGCGTCGACTATATCGTCGCTGGCACCGATGCCGACACGATCCGCGGCGATGAGGGCGACGATTTCATCTACGCCGAAGAAGGACGAGACGTGGTCTTTGCCGGTGACGACGACGACGATGTGTTCGGCGGCGGCGGCGATGACGCCCTCTATGGCGAGGATGGAGACGATTGGATCTCAGGCGACGCCGGCCACGACATGCTCGATGGCGGCATGGGCGACGACACCGTGTTTGGCGGCGGCGGCACTGACATGTTCATCGCCAGAAATGGTGACGGCGACGACCACTACGATGGCGGCGCCGGCTCGGATACGCTGGACATGGGTTCGATGACGGGCAATCTCAGCGTTGACCTGGGAACCGGGACCGGTGGCCGCGGCAGCGTTGTCGGCACCAACTCGGGCACCGATACCCTCTATGGCATCGAGAATGTGACAACGGGTTCGGGCAGCGACACGATCACCGCCAGCACGGCCGTCAACGTGATGGACGGCGGATCGGGTGAAGACATCTTCGTCTTCAGCTCCATTGCCGCGGCAGACGGTGACACCATTGTGGGCTTCGAGGCCGGCGACCGGCTCGACCTCTCTGGAATAGACGCGAATGGTGGCCTCGCCGGGGTACAGAGCTTCACGCTGGTTTCTGGCCAGGCCAGTGCTCCTGGACAGCTGACCGTCAGTCATGAAAGCCGCGAAGACGGCGACTTCACAATCGTCTCAGGCAACACCGGCGGCGATGAGGACCCCGAATTCCGGATCGAGCTGACCGGAAATCACGCGCTCACGGCCTCGGACTTCAACATCTAGCACGTCCCTGCCCGGGGTGGGAGCACCCACCCCGGACACAGCAACCAATGCCGGGCCGCGTTGCTGATCGAACAGCAGCGGCTCCATCAAGAAGGGGGAATTGCGATGGCCAAGTCCAAAGCCGACAACCAACTCGCCGAGCATCGCGGAGACGACATGCTCAAGAGCCGATTCAAGGGCATCGGCGTTTTCGTGTTCTGGATATCGGGCATAATCAACGTCCTGGCGTTGACCGGCTCGTTCTACATGCTTCAGATCTATGACCGGGCGTTGACGAGCGGTTCGATACCGACCCTTGTCGCTTTGTCGGTGCTTGCCATCGGGCTGTACCTCTTTCAAGGCATGTTCGACGCCATCCGCAGCCAGATTCTCGTGCGCATGGGCGCCCGGTTCGACAAGATGCTGGCGCCGATAGCTCACAAGGTGAGCGTGGACATGCCCCGCTTCGGATTCTCCACGTCCGAAGCCCTCGAACGCGGGCGTGATGTCGATACGGTCCGCAGTTTCATGGGCACGCAGGGGCCCGGCGCACTGTTCGACCTGCCCTGGGTGCCGCTCTATCTGGTGTTTGTGTATTTCCTCCATCCCATGCTGGGCAACGTGACGCTTGGCGGCATCGTCTTTCTTGCCCTGCTCACCGCGCTGACTGAACTCAAATCGCGCAAACTCACCCGAACGGCTCAACAGGCGGCCGTCACGCGCAACACCATTGCCGATTCCAACGCCCGCAATGCAGATGTCATCAGGGCGATGGGATTTTCCGGGCGTGCGGTGGCACGCTTCAATGCGGCCAACGACCAGCATCTGGACCTTCAGACCCGGGCGAGCGATGTCGTTGGGACCTTCAGCGCCTTCTCGCGGGTGGCGCGCATGCTGCTGCAATCGGCCCTTTTGGGGCTCGGCGCCTATTTCACCATCCAGGGGCAGATGTCGGCCGGCGCCATCATCGCCGTTTCGGTTGCGTCCGGACGGGCGCTGGCGCCCATCGACATGACCATCGGCAACTGGAAGGGCATCGTTGCCGCGCGCCAGGCGTTCAGCCGGCTGCGCGACACCATGATCGCGCTCGATACGGCGGACAAGCCTCTTGATCTGCCAGCCCCATCGATGGCGCTTTCGGTCGAAAAGATCACCGTAGCCGCCCCAACCACCGGCCAGATCCTGCTCTCGGAGGTTTCGTTTAACATCCAGGCCGGACAAGCACTCGGCATTATCGGCCCCAGCGGCGGAGGTAAATCCACTCTGGCCAAGGCCATCGTGGGCATCTGGCCGACCCTGCGCGGCGGCGTTCGCATCGACGGCGCGGAACTGGGCCAGTGGGATGAAGAAGTTCTCGGACACCAGATCGGCTACCTGCCCCAGGAAGTGTCGTTGCTCGATGGCACGGTGTTTGAAAATATCTCGCGCTTCGCCCCCGAACGCGATTCCAAGGCCATCGTCGAGGCAGCACAGGCCGCCGGCGTGCACGATATGATCGTACGCCTTGCCGACGGCTACGATACCCAACTCGGCCCTATGGGCACCGCCCTTTCGGCCGGCCAGCGCCAACGGATCGGGCTGGCACGCGCGCTCTACGGCAAACCGTTCATAGTCGTGCTCGATGAGCCCAACGCCTTCCTCGATGCCGAGGGCGAAGCCGCGCTCAACACTGCTGTGCGCAGCGTACGCGAACGCGGTGGCATCGCCATCGTCATCGCGCATCGACCAAGTGTGCTGGCCGAAGTCGGGCTCGTTGCCGTCATTCAGAACGGCAAGCTCTCCAATTTTGGTGCCAAGGAGAAAGTGATCGGCGGGCCACGCGCTGTCCGGACCGACGAACCGGCCTCCGATCCTGTCAGGGCCACGCAACCTCTCAAAACGGCGGGTTGATCATGACAATCGAGGTCAAGGGAACACGATCGGAAACACAGGCCCAGCCGCCTTCGGAAAAATTCGATTTCTTCAATCCAAAGCGGCGCCTGACAATGCTCCCGGTTCATGCCGGGGCCGTCATCATCATGATGGCACTCTATGTCCGCAGCTTTTTCGACACCGCGGTGACAAGGAGCGCAGCGGAACCCTCTGGGGCAAAAAACAAACCCGAACCGGAGCCCGATGAGCACAGAATGCGGGAACACACCAACGAGCGTGACCACTCGGATCGGGATGGATCCTCGCGGGCCGGGCGGGTCGCTGATTTCGGCAAGGACGACTCCAGTCACACGATCGACTGGTCGCCCAACGTCCTGCTCGCAGACATAACCACCCCGTTCCAGTTCACTCATTTTTCATTCGAGATTGCCGGACTTTCAGCATTTCCGTCAGCCTACGGCATCGTGTCGTCCAACGATAACCGGCAGACGCCATCGCCCGGTAATGTGGTCCCATTTCCAACCGCCGCCGGTCCCGGACGCGATCGGAACGAGCCCGGCGACGAGAACACCGACCCGCCCGAGGCCACAAAGCCCAATCGCGCCCCGAGGCTCGACGGCCCCGTGCGGCTCAACGATGTCTTTGCCGGTCAGGCTGTCCTGTTCAGTCTCTACCACCTGCTTTGGGGGGCAACCGATCCCGACGGAGATCAGCTCGCCGTCGGAGATGTCAGTGCAGATGCCCTCTCGCTCGAGGCCGTCGAGGGTGGTTGGCGCGTGACGACTGAGCCTGGCATGCTTGGCCCGGTGACGCTGACCTATTCCATCACGGATGGTGAAGCCGTGGTCTGGCAAACGGCCCGTTTCGATATCGTGCGCAAGACCCAGACCCTTACGCCGGGCAATGATCTTTTTGTCGGATCCCCTTTCGACGATGACATCGACGCCCTGGCCGGTGACGACATCATCGACGCCATGGGCGGCAATGATCTCGTGGTCGGGGGCTCCGGCCATGATCACATCATGGCCGGCGCGGGCGATGACGTTCTATATGGCGGAACGGGCAACGATATGATGTTCGGCGGCGAGGGCGACGACATCCTTTACGGCGGCCATGGCGCCGACCGTCTTTTCGGCGATCAGGGCGACGACACCCTCTATGGCGAAGACGGCGACGATTATCTCGATGGCGGCGAGGGCGACGATATTCTCGAAGGCGGCGCCGGGCACGATTTTCTTTCCGGCGGCACGGGCCACGACGTCCTCGTCGGAGGGGCCGGCAACGATCGTTTGCACGGAAATGACGGTGATGACGTGCTCGATGCGGGCACCGGCAATGACCGCCTCGAAGGCGGCATCGGAAACGATGTCCTGCGCGCAGGCGCGGGCGATGACGTTGTCGAGGCCGGCCAAGGCGACGATGTCGTTATCGGAGGGGCCGGAGACGACACCAATGCCGGTGGTGAGGGCTATGATGTCCTCGATTATTCCGAAAGCGCCGAAGACCTGCTTATTCACACAGGAACGGGCCAGGCGAGTGGCGATTCCATCGGCGACGATGAGTTCAACGGCTTTGAGGAAATTACCGGAGGAGCCGGCGACGATCTGTTCGTGATCACCGGATCGGCGCATGTGCTATCCGGTGGTCGCGGTCGGGATACGTTCGTTTTCGAGGTTACCGACGACAGCCCCATCATGAGCGACGATCTGGTTCATGACATTTTGGATTTCGTTGTCGGCGATCGGGTGCGGGTGCGTGATTACGACATCAGCCGGGACGTCCGCGCCACAGAGCGTGACATGTTCCGCACGGTCTATGGCGATGATGACGACAACTGGTTGCGCTCGGAGTTCCCGCTGCTCGTCACCCACGACCAGGTCGATGGAACCGACGTGACGGTCGTGGCAGCCGACATCAATGGAGATGCGGTCATGGACTTCACCCTCAACATTTTCGGTCTTCATCTCAACTACGCCAACGACACCCTTTCGGCATGAGTAACGCGTACCCAGGAGCCAGATCATGAGTGCCATCGAAATCGCCAACCTCAATCATCGGCGCGCCAGAAGCGGCGCTGACGACAAGCGCTACTCGTTCAGGGGTCGGGTGGTGTTCGCTACCATCTTCGGCGTTCTTCTCATTGGCGGGGTCGGTGGCTGGGCGGCTACCGCCCCGCTCTCGAGCGCTGTCATCGGGGTCGGCACCGTTCTCGTCGATCAGGACATCAAGCTCGTCCAGCATCCCGATGGGGGCGTAGTCAAATCCATTGCCGTCCGCGAGGGTGACTTCGTCACCGAGGGGCAGGTGCTTGTCCGCCTCGATGACGCGCAGATCCGCGCCGAGCGCACAATCCTTCAAGGACAGTTGTCGGAACTCGAGGTACGCCGCGCGCGCCTTTTTGCGGAGGCCAACAGTACGCCCGACATGACGCTTTCTGAAGAATTGCTGACCGCCTTTCCCGCCGTCGCCCAAATCTTTGAAGGCGAGCAACAGGTCTTTACGGGCAATCTGGCGCGCCACCAGTCTCAGCGTGAGCAACTGGCTCTCCAGATCGATCAGCTCAACCAGGAGATCGAAGGCCTCGAATTCCAGGTCACCGCCACCCGTTCGGAACTCGAACTTGCCCGCGCCGAACTCGACCGATTCCGTCGACTGGCCGAAAACAACCTTGTCGAAACGGCGCGGGTCTCCGCCGCCGAACGGGACGTGGTCAGGCTTCAGGGACAAACAGGTGACCTCAATACGTCCATTGCCCGGGCGCGTGTGCGGATCGCCGATGTCGAACTTCAGATTCTCGATCTCGATGGCACGCGTCAGACCGAAGCCCAGCGCGAATTGCGCGCCGTAGAGGCCCAGATCGCCGAAGTCGAGGAGCGCCTGGGAGCCGCCGAAGCCCAGTTTGCGCGCACGGAAATTCTTGCAACCGCAACAGGCGTGGTCAACGAACTCAACATCGCAACCATCGGCGGCGTTATCTCCCCCGCCGAGCGCATTGCGACGATAGTGCCCGAGGATGCCGATCTTACCATCGAGTTCCGCGTGGCGCTCAACGACATCGACCAGATCCATGTCGATCAGCCGGCGACACTGCGCTTCAGTGCCTTCAATCACCGCACAACGCCCGAAGTCGAAGGCACGGTCACCAGGATATCCGCCGCCGCCCAGCAGGACACCCAGACCGGCGAAAGCTTTTACGTCGCCCAGGTCCATGCCCAGGACCCCGAAGTGGCGCTCGGTGCAGGCCAGCTCGTACCCGGCATGCCGGTAGAAGTTTTCGTCGAAACCGAGCGACAGACAGCGCTTGCTTACTTCCTCAAGCCGTTCACCGATCAGGTCACACGCGCCTTCCGGGAAGAGTAAGACAATCAAGTTTTGATTTTTGTCAAAAAGGCCTAGTCCAAGGTCCAGATTAATTTTCGATAATTAATCAACTTTCAAGGAACAGGTCTCCGGTTGCTTATTTACTGTTTGTTTACGGTCAAATATAGTTTTCTATATGAGGAGGGGCAGAAAAAACCAAGGGGGAGCGGTGATGACACATCGTCTAAAGCTGGCATTTGCGGATGATCACCCGGCAATGTTGCGCGGACTTGTTTCCGTGTTTGAAGACTATGCCGAATATGAGGTGATCGCGACCGCCGTCACAGCAGACGACGCGCTCGAAATCGTGAAACTGCAGGCGCCGGACGTCATCTTCCTGGATCTGTCGATGCCGGGGGATGTTTTCGGAACCATCAAGTCGATAGCAAGCGGGCACCCGCAAACCAAGGTCATCATCTATACGGCTTTCTCCAGCACGGAGTCGGCAGTCAAGGCGATGGACATGGGCGCTATCGGTTTTGTGCTCAAGGGCGGCCCCATGGCCGAGCTCACAGAAGCGCTTCGGTCCGCGGTCTCCAACGATTTGTATATCAGCCGACAGTTCGCATCCAGCGTGCTCACCGGCCTGCGCGAACGCAGCAAGCGGCGTGAGATCAACGACGCCGTTCGGCTAAACCTTCGCGAAAAGCAGATCGTCGCCCATCTTTTCGAAGCGCAGACCAACAAGGAAATCGCTCGTCACCTCAATCTGAGTGAGAAGACGATCAAGCACTACATGTCCAGCCTCATGCAAAAGCTAAAGGCCCGCAATCGCGTGGAAGTCGTGATCGCCGCGCGCCGCCAGCAAGAGGCCCAAAGCCCCAGCGCCACGCAGTAAGGCCTTTGTTTCTATCTGGGTTGGTCGCCCGACACCTGCCGCCTGTTCATTCGGTCGGAGACCTCGAGCGGTTCAGGATTTGATTGAATCAAATCCTCGGCTCTAACCCCTTGTTTTGGCGCGTGTCCGAACCGCAAAACCGTTTCCACTTTTGCTGGACACGCTCTAGAACGCGTGCCGCAGGAGGGGAACGGGGTCGATTTCGGGAAAGAACGCCGTCTCGAACCGCTCGACAGGCGCAAGGCAGGGATCTGATCCTGCATTGCCGGCAAGCGCTGCGTGCAGCGTGAAGGGCGGCAGCAGAAAGACGAAAAGAAATGCCCAAAGGGGGTAGCGCATGGCACCGGTTCTCCGGCTTTATCCAACGGGATGAAGCGGAAACATCATGACCCCTGGTGAACCAACGGGCGCTTTAAGAAGTCGGTTGCATTTTATCTTGTGTTGCAGATGGAGGCGGGAGCAGGAGCGCACCCTCATGTGAAGCCGTCTGGCTGAAGGCGATCGAGAGTACGGATTCGAGCGTCAGATAGGATCTTACCAGCCTGAACACCACATATTCGGGCAACCCGATCAGTGCGCCGATCCGGCCATTGGCCAGAGCCGCAAAAGCCGCCATAAGCGCTGGCGCACCCAGAACGACAGCGACAACCGCCTGAATGGTCAGCGGGCTGAGGGGGTTGAACCCAGCAAAATAATAGAGCACGCCAAAGATCACCAACGGCACCGTCATGGCCCGGCGGCCTGAATTGAGCAGCATGAAGGGCACGATGATCTTGCCACGCACCGAGGGCATCCAGCCGTCCAGGTAATCGCGGTTGCGCGAAGAGACGTGGTAGACCGAGCGGAACCAGCGCATGCGCTGCTCGCGCAGATGCTTCCAGCTTGCGGGCACCTCGGAAACATAGGTCACGGTCGGGTCGCCGACGATGCGAAAGCCCATCTCGCCGATGCGCAACGACATGTCGGTGTCCTCCCCGTTCATGCCGCCGGTAAAACCCCCGGCGTCGCGCACGGCCTCTGTCCGATAAACGGCAAACATGCCCGGCACACCGACAATGGCGTCAACCGCTCCATGCGCCACCTGATAATAGCCGTGCTTGAGCAGCGTTTCGAGATTACGGGCCCTATCGAACTTGCCGGTCCCCGGAGCAATCGGCAGTCCTCCCACCACACCGACATCGCCGCGCCAGAAATGGCGCACCGCGCGCCAAACCGCAGCAGGGGAAACCTGGGTATCGGCATCGATACGGATGACGATTTCGGTGGCGGTCAGGCCGATACCCGCATTGAGCGCATTCGACTTGCCTGGCACCGGCACGTCCACCACCCGCCCGTGCAGGTGCGGCATCTCCGCAAAGGTTCGCGCTGCCATTTGGGCGGTCCCGTCGGTCGAGCAGTTATCGAGCACCAACACATGCACGGCGCCGTCATATTGGGCGGCCGCTTTCTCAAGCGCGGCCAGCGTGTGCGGCAGGATGTGGGCTTCGTTGTGGGCAGGAATGATGACTGTCACCGGAGGACAATATTTGGGCCTGCTCCGTATCAAGGCGCGGATCGTCCCGAGTACGTAAAGCAGGAAGAACAGCACCGGCAGGAACAGGAAGACCCCCGGTCCCGTCCCTCCCAGCAGCGCGACGGAGCGAAGATCGCCCACCAGAGGCAGATCAAGCGTGTCGATCCACAGCGAAACTGCAATCGCCGCCCCCACGGCCAGCACGATCATGACGAACGACGTCGCCTTGAAGCGCGCACTGAAGGGCGCGAAAGGAGCTCTGCGGGGCATCGTTCCCTGGTCGAGCAGGCGGATCGAAAAGATATAAAAGCCGAACAGCCCAGAGAGAATTTCAACCACATGGATCGAATAGACAAACCCGGTCAGTCGATAGGCCGCTATGTTGATGAGATCGAATGCAGCGCAAACAACGATGTAATAGAGCGTGACTTCCAGGAAAAAACGGAGCCGCTGGGGTGCTCTGGCGCCAACCACAGCCGAAAAGGCGACGATGAACGAAACGATAAAAATGCGTAGGGGAATGGAGTGGGTACCCAGATAGGGCGAGAACACAACGTCGCCATTGGGGAAAAACGTGGCAAACGGTTCGGCGCTGACAACGGCCAGCAAAGTCGCGGCCATCGCAGTGAAAATCAGCAACAGGCTCGGCGCCGCCCAGACCGATAGCGGCCGCGTCAGTTTTGCCGGCGCGCTGTCCACCGACCAATAGTCGTGATCCCGTGAAGCGCGCTGCAGCATGGTCAGAGGTCGATCAGAATGACCGCTGCGTTGTCATCCAAACGTTCGATCAGCGCAGCGGCGCGCGGGTCGGCAATCGCGATCAGGATTGGGTCCCTGTCCCCATCGGGTACCGCCAGCCAGATCGTGTGCGCACCGGCCCCGAACTCTCCGGCAAGACGCAGCGCCGATCTCAGGCCATCGGCTGTGGTGATTTCGATTCTGGCGGTCGCGGTATCGCGTTCCGTGCCAAACACAGCGTCGCTCCCGGCTGGCAGGAAGCGTCCCAGCATCGCAGCGGCAGTGCGCGCTTCGCCGCGCGTCAGCGGGGTCGTCACACCGAGCCCGATGGCCGGTTCTGCGGCCAGCGCACGCACCATTTGCGGCCAGCCGCCAGTAGGCTGGACACCTTGCGGGGTCAGGCGCGAGGTGGGCAGCAATTGGGCCTGGGCATCGGGGCCGACCCGGCAAATGGAATCATTGGGGGTGGTGTCGATAAGTTCGACAAGAATGGTGTTCGACAGGGTCTGGATACCGGACGGCAATGTCACATCGAGAGAAATGGTATCGCCCTGCCCGTTAAAGCGCCCGGTCTCGAGCAGATTGCCATTGAGCGAAACGCGCACCACCCAGTCATTGCCTGGAGCAAGCGTCGAAGTCTTGAGCTCAAGGGCAAAGCGCCGTGGCATCAGGCCGTCGGGCAGATCGGCAAGGGCGTAAGGGATTGTCCAGCGCCGCGAGCCGCGGAAATTCTTGAGCAGGGTTTCGGCCGAGAGCTTGTCGACGGTTACTGGCCATGCGTCGGGCACGGGCCGTATCGCTGCCGGCATGCGCGCCGCAAGCACCCCTTCGATCCCCGCTTCCCCAGCTATCGCTAGATGGCCCTCGGCGTCGAGCGCGAGAGCTGGCTGGGTGCCTTGTGCCATGACGATGTCGGGCACTGTGTCATTGGCGGCAAACCGCACTTCCATACCCTTGCGGGCGAAATCCTGCCGCGCCCAGATCGCCAGCGCCTGTGTGCCGGTCTCGGCTCCCAGGGCCAACCAAGCCGGATCGGACATCGTGGCGATCCTGACAGCCCTTGTATCGACCGGATCGTCGGTCAACAGGGCCAGCCCGCTGTCATCGCTCAGGGTGACCGCCGCGCCGGAATTGGCGGCATCCGCCGGACATATCTGTCCCGTGCTGGTCGTACCGCGTCCCTCGAATGTCACGACCACGACATCGGACAGCAAGTCGTTCTGTTCGAGGGCGATTTCGACTTCGTGACGTGACTGTCCCGGATCGAGCACCACTTCGCCCCGGCGTACGCCATCAACGTTGATGGTCATGCGCCCGTCGCCTTGCATGCCCAATTGCACATCAAAAGCGAGGCGAAGCGCGCCGGCAGTAAAATTGACGCCGGCGGGCAAAGCAAAGCGGATTTCGGTCGAATCGGGAAAGCCGGCCAATCCGATCCATTGATCGGCTCGGGGGCGAGGAATCCAGATTTCAGTGGCGGACTCCTGCTCGGCCGATTCGGGCTCCGCGACCGATAATTCCAGCTGCGGCAGCGCCGCTGTGTCGACGGCCGAGGTTAGCCGGGCCAGCACATCGCTATCGCGCGTATAAGCCACCGCGAGGCCGACGATCATAAAGCTCAGAACTGCGATAAACAGCAGCCGCAGAAAGTCTTTCATCGCTGGGCGATTCGCGGTGCTTCGAGCTGGGAGATTTCACGCTCGGCCCGGCCGGACCACAGCGCCGTTGCCGGAATCGTGTTGAGATTGGCCCGCTCGATAAAGCGCAGGGCAATATCGACGGTCTCGGTCAGCAACGCATCGCGCAACAGGATCGGCTCGAGGCCCAGGTTTTTCAGCGTTGCGTTGGAGACGACCAGATCGTTTTCGGCCGCCTCGCCGCGCGGATTATCGACATATTCGATGTCCGCCCCGGTGAGTTCGGAAACCAGTTCGGCAAGATCGCGCACGCGGCGGGTTTCGGCGACCTGATTGATGATACGGACCTGCTCGCCGGCAGCGGGCGGATTGGCCAGCGCCAGGGCAATGCAGCGTACGGTGTCCTGAATGTTGATGAAGGCACGGGTCTGCCCGCCCGTCCCATGGACGGTCAGCGCATGGCCGGCGGCGGCCTGCATCAGAAAGCGATTGAGTACGGTACCGAAATCGCCGTCATAGTCGAAGCGGTTGATGAGTGCGGGAGCGAGGCGGGTTTCCTCGGTCTGGGTGCCCCAGACGATGCCCTGATGCAGATCGGTGATCCGCAAATGGTCATTGCCGGCATAGAACTGAAACATCAACTGATCCATGGACTTGGTCAGGTGATAAATGCTGCCCGGCTTGGTGGGATAGAGGATCTTGCGTGGATAGCGGGCGCCATCGGGGCCATCGATCGTGACGTCGAGATAGCCTTCGGGAATTTCCAGCCCATCGCCCCCGTAACCATAGACCCCCATCGTCCCGAGATGGACAAGGTGGGTGTCGAGGCCCAATTCGGCCATCGCGGCCAGCAAATTGTGGGTGCCGTTTACGTTATTGTCGACAGTATAGGCCTTGTGCGCGGCGTCACGCATCGAATAGGGCGCGGCACGCTGCTCGGCGAAATGCACGATTGCATCGGGCCTTACCGAGGCCAGCAAGCGGCGGAGTTCGGGATAGTCTTGAGCGATGTCGAGTTCGACGACGTCGATATCGTGCCCGCTGACATCTTTCCAAGTGTTCAAACGTTCATCGATGCTGGCGATCGGTGTCAGACTCGGTGCATCAAGTTCTTTCGCAATAGTACGGCGCACGAAATTGTCGACGATGACGACTTCATATCCAAGAGCCGAAAGATGAAGCGAAGTCGGCCAGCCACAAAAGCCATCGCCACCGAGAACAAGAACCGTTTTGGACATAGAAGAGGCCTTCCTTCGCAAAGCCTTTCAACTCCGCGAACTGAAAATTCGTCTGACGGTTTCAGCTGTCCCCCAAGACTATTGGCTCGTGGCCAATGTACGCGCTTTTACAAAACCAGCCCCGTTGATAACCCTTACGCGATTTAACTCAAGTTGGGATTTTGTGAACGGTACGTTCTTGTAGCCAGTCAAATCGGCCAAAGTCGGCCAGAAAAAAGGCGCCACCCTGGGGCAGCGCCTTTTTTTCAAGTCCTGGTTTCTTCCGATCAGTGCCCGGGCACCGGCTCGGCGCCCATGGGTTGTGCCGGCGGGCGGCGAATGAAAAATGCCGCCACGATCGCAAACATCGAGATGATTGCGCCGCACAGGAACGCCAGTTGAATTCCCTGCGCCATGGCCGGGAGAGCCTCGGCGCCATCGGCGACCAGGTCGGCAGTACGCAAGGTCATAAGCGAAACGAACAATGCGATGCCTGCCGCGCCGGCGACTTGCTGGATGGTGCCGATCACCGCGCTGCCGTGGGAATAGAGATGCCGGGGCAGCGAACCCAGGCTTGAGGTGAACAGCGGGGTAAACATTAGCGCCAGCCCCAGGCTAAGCGTGATGTGAAGCCCGAGGATGAAATAGATCGACGTGAACTGATCCAGCGTCGTCATGCCCCAAAGCACCCCGCTCACCAATGTGGCTCCAGGTACGAGCAGCACTGTCGGCCCGAACCTGTCGAAAAGACGGCCAACGAAGGGCGCCATCAGACCCATGACCAGACCGCCCGGCAGCAGGGTCAGCCCGGTCTGGGATGCATCGAGCCCCAGCACGTTTTGCATGTAGATGGGCAGCAGGATGAGTGAACCGAACATGGCCATCATTGAGATGCCCATCATGATGACGCTGACTGTAAACACCGGCGTCGCGAAGGTCCGCAGGTCGAGCAGCGCTGCCTCGCGCTTTTGCAGCGCAAACTGACGCGCGATGAACAGGCCGAGCCCGATGACACCGACGACGACCGGCACCCATACAGGGAACACCGTCGCACCGCCGCCATGGGAGGCGTCACCGCCCAGGCTGCTCAAGCCATAAACCAGCCCGCCGAATCCCAATGCCGAAAGGATGATCGACAGCACGTCGAGCGGCGCTCTTGAGGGCGTCGTCACGTTCTGAATCCGGGTAGCACCGAGGGCCAGGGCGGCAAGCGCAATGGGCAGCACCAGGTAGAACATCCAGCGCCACTCGAGGTGCTCGAGAATGAAACCGCCTATGGTCGGCCCCAGGGCCGGCGCCACGGATATGACGATGGAGATATTGCCCATCGTGCGGCCCCGCGATTCGGGCGATACAAGGTTCATGACAGTGGTCATGAGCAGCGGCATCATGATCGCCGTGCCGCAGGCCTGAATGATGCGCCCCACCAGCAACACCTCAAAGCCCGGCGCCATGCCCGAAAGCAGAGTGCCGGCGCTAAACGCGGACATGGCCAGGATAAAGACCGGGCGCGTGTTCAGCCTTTGCAGCAGATAGCCAGTAATAGGAATGACCACCGCCATGGTCAGCATGAACGCCGAGGTCAACCATTGCGCCGCGCTGGCGCTGATCTCCAGGTCCACCATGAGATGGGGAATGGCCACGCTCATGATGGTTTCGTTGAGGATCACCACAAAGGCCGAAACCAGCAACAGGCCAATGACGAGCCTGTTGCGGGCTGTATTGTCGGGTTCGCCCAAAGGCGCTTGGGGCGCGGATGCGCCGTTCACATCGGTCGGTGACATTGGATATCTCTTAGTCTGGCGGGCCCGCCGCTCCAGCGTGCACGCAAAATTGGGCCGTGTTCCTTCAGCCCGTTGAAATGGAAAGTCAAGCCATCGGCTTTCACCCCCCTTATTCGCCGCGCGCATGACGAACGAATAACGCTTGCCCTCTCCCCCATATCGGCCTTCACTGAACGGGCTGCCCATCGGGCAGCCACACTGTCAGAACAGGGCCGCGGTGCCGACTTGGGGGAGTTGGAGCGACTCGAAACAAAGGATGAGGATTATCATGCATTTTCTACGTCACGGTGGAGCACTGTTTTCCGCCGCTCTCCTTTCGTCAGTACCCGTCTGGGCACAGGACGCTCCCCAACCAGAAGATACGACAGCCATTGCCGATAACGAATCCGTGATGGCAGAGGATTTCATGATCGCCTCGGCCCATCCGTTGGCCACACAGGCCGGTTACGATGTTCTCGCCGCTGGCGGTTCAGCGGCCGATGCAGCGGTCGCTGTCCAAACCATGCTCGGACTGGTCGAACCGCAAAGTTCAGGGCTGGGCGGCGGCGCGTTCCTGCTCTATTGGGACGCAGCAAGCGGCGAACTCACCACTTACGACGCCCGCGAAAAGGCGCCGCTGGCGGCCGATGGCGATTACTGGCTCGACGAGAATGGCGAACCCATGGCCTTCATGGACGCTGTGATCGGTGGGCGCTCGGCCGGAGTACCGGGCACACCGATGCTGCTCGAAACCCTCCATTCCGATCACGGCACCATGGATTGGGCCGAATTGCTCCAGCCCGCCATAGATACCGCCGAAAACGGCTTCACCGTGACCCAGCGCATGGCGGATTCGGTTGCCGGGGCAACCGGGCTCGATACGTTCGTAGAAGCATCCGAGTATTTCCTGCCCGGCGGCGAACCGATTGCCGAAGGCTCGACGCTGACCAACCAGGCGTACGCCGACACGCTCAAGCTCTACGCCGCCGAAGGCGCGGCCCCCTTTTATACCGGCGAGATCGCCGAGGACATCGTTGCGGCGCTCAACACCAACATCAATCCCGGCATCCTCACCATGGAGGATTTCGAGGCCTATGACGTGGTCATGCGCGATCCCGTCTGCATGGACTATCGTGGCTATGAAGTCTGCGGCATGGGCCCGCCGTCCTCGGGCGCGCTGACCGTCGGCCAGATCATGGGGATGCTCGAACCGTTCGACATTCCGGCTATGGAAGATGGCGTTGAATTCCGTCACCTGTTTGCCGAAGCCTCGCGTTTGGCCTTCGCCGATCGCGGGCTCTATCTGGGCGACAGCGACTTCGTCGATATTCCCGAAGGCTATCTCGATGATGCCTACCTGGCCGAACGCAGCGCGTTGATCGATGCGGAGACATCCATGGGCAGAGCATCCGCCGGCGTTCCTCCGGGATGGGACGAAGCCCTTTTGGCGTCCGATATCGAGCGCCCGCGCGCCGGGACTTCACATTTCGTCATCGTCGATGCCGATGGCAATGCGATTTCGGCGACAACGACAATCGAGAGCGGTTTCGGTAGCCGGGTGATGACACGCGGCTATCTGCTCAACAACGAGCTCACCGACTTTTCGTTCGCACCTGAGGCCGATGGCGCGCCCATCGCCAACAGGGTCGAACCTGGCAAGCGCCCGCGCTCTTCGATGGCCCCGACCATTGTTCTTGAAAACGATGTGCCGGTGCTCCTGACCGGTAGCCCCGGCGGGGCGGCGATTATCCACTATACGGCGCTTTCGCTGGTCTCACTGCTTGATTGGGACATGGATCCGCAGGAGGCAATCGATCTGCCGCACGTGACCAATTTCAATGGCGGCACCAATATCGAAGAGGGCGAGGGTTCTGCCGAACTGGCCGGCGGACTGGAAGCTCTGGGCCATGAGGTCAATATCACCAACCTCAACTCCGGCCTGCACGTCATCAAACTCACCGATGAGGGCCTGATCGGCGCCGCCGACAAGCGCCGCGAAGGCGTCGTGATGGGAGACTGATCCCTGTCAGCGCTGGCGGGCCCTGGTCCGCCAGCCGCTTTCGTCAGCCGCCTCTCCACGGGTCATCCCGAGGCCACAGACGGAGGCGAGGCAAAACGGTCAGTCAAAACCAAATGTCATTCTGTCATTTCGGCATTTATTGCCGGACCCAGCCAAGGCTTTGCCCCAAACAAATCCGGTCGCGTGTATATCACCGTCCCGGTGACTGCCCGCCCAGAGTAATTGTCAACTCCTTGGCCGCCTCGGCGATCAAGCGTCCAAGCACATGCAGACGTTCGTCACTGACGCGCACCGCAAGCCCTGAAATCGAAATGGCACACAGCGCTTCGGCCTGTGCGTTATAGACCACCGCCGCCGCGCATCGGAGCCCGGTCACGAACTCCTCATCGTCCAGCGCATAGCCGCGCTCGCGGATGGCAGCGATGTCGGCGTGCAACTGCACCGGCCGCGTTATCGATTTTTCCGTCACCTTGTGCAGACCGTGTCGTGAAATTGCCGCATCGATGTCGGCGTCGGGATAGCTGGCGAGGATCGCCTTGCCCATGCCTGAATTGACCACGGGCGCCCTGCCCCCGACCCTGGTGATGGCGCGCATAATTTCCCGGCTTTCCACCTGGGTCAGCACCACGACCTCCCCGTCATCAACTATGCCGAGATTGACCGTTTCGCGGGTCTGGTCGCGCAGGCGACGCAGAAGCGGCAAGGCTGGTGCCACGAAATTGCGCTGGCGCACGAACGCCGAGCCGACGGTGAACGCACCGCGTCCGACGTGCCACATGCCATCGGAGCGGTCGAACTGCACAAAGCGGCGCTGTTCGAGCGTTGTCAAAAGCCGGTGTACTGTGGAAACCGAAAGGCCGGTGCGCTTGGCAAGATCGGTCAGCCGGTAACCTTCCTCGTCCTCACCCAGAACTTCGAGGATGGACATGGCACGATCGATCGACTGCACGATGCCCGAGCGGGGCGGCGGGCTGGTTACCATTTCATTCATGGCCACGTCCTTTCCAGCATTTGCCTGCCATTATCGCATCCACAATACCCGATGCCCCGACAATAGGCGTATTTTGCCCACCAACCAGTCACAAGCGGCGACACCCCCCTTGCCCAACCGATCATTCGGCTGGGTGTCATAAGCGGCCTGCTCCTTCGCTCAAGCTGGGCAAAAGCACTTTGGTCCCTTCAAACCAAAAGGGCCCGCTGAAGCGAGCCCTTTCCGATCGTGCGTCTTGCAATGTCAGCGCTTGCTGGCAACCTTGCCGGCAATGGCCGCCGCAGGCGGTGTCCAGCCATCGAAAGAGAGATCGCGTTCGCCCTTCTCGTCGCGGATCGAGGTCTGAAGCCCCATCTCGTTGAGCAGGCCCAGGAAGGGCTGCGGCGGCAGTTCCTCGACATTGACCATCTTGTGGCAATCCCATGTGCCCTTGGCGACAAGGATCGCAGCGGCCACCGGCGGAACGCCGGCCGTATAGGAAATGCCCTGGCTGCCCACCTCGTTGAACGCTTCCTTGTGGTCGGCGACGTTGTAGATGAAGACCTCGCGGTCCTCACCGTCTTTCTTGCCCTTCACCAGATCTCCGATGCAGGTCTTGCCCTCGTAATTGGGCGCCAGCGATGACGGATCGGGCAGCACGGCCTTGACCACCTTGAGCGGCACCACTTCGAGCCCTTCGGCCGTTGTCACAGGCTGCTCGGAGAGCAGGCCGAGTGAATTGAGCACCGTAAAGACGTTGATGTAGTGCTCGCCGAACCCCATCCAGAAGCGGATATCGGGAACGTCGAGATTGCGTGAAAGCGAATGGATCTCGTCATGGCCGGACAGGTAAGAGGTGTGCGAGCCCACGACCGGCAGATCGTCGGTGCGCGAAACCTCGAACATCTTGTTGGTCTGCCACTGGCTGTCCTGCCAGGAATAGACCACGCCGGTAAATTCGCGGAAGTTGATTTCCGGGTCGAAATTGGTGGCGAAATACTTGCCGTGCGACCCGGCGTTGATGTCGATGATATCGATTGAATCGACAGTGTCGAAATACTCGTCCACCGCCAGCGCCGCATAGGCATTGACGACACCGGGATCGAACCCGGCGCCCAGAATTGCCGTCACGCCGGCCTTCTCGCACCGCTCGCGCCGCTTCCATTCGTAATTGCCGTACCAGGGCGGCGTCTCACAAATCTTTTCGGGCTCTTCATGGATGGCCGTGTCGATATAGGCCACACCCGTTTGGATGCACGCCTCGAGCACGCTCATGTTGATGAAGGCGGAGCCGACATTGATGACGATCTGCGACCGTGTCTTGGCGATCAGCGCCTTGGTCGCGTCGATATCGAGCGCATCGAGACAATGGGCTTCGATAACACCGGGCTTTTTGAGGGACTTCTTTTCGAGCACGCTCGAAACGATGGCCTGGCATTTGTCCGGCGTGCGCGACGCGATATGGATGTCGCCCAGCACGTCATTTGCCATTGCAGCCTTATGGGCGACGACCTGCGCCACACCTCCAGCACCGATAATCAGCACGTTCTTTTTCAATTTTCACGAAACACCTTTTCAGAGGTTGAACCAAGCTACGCACGCTGTTCGAAATCGGGATCTCACCCCAGGTTACGACAGGCTCTGCGCGTAGTCCTCAAACGTGAACTCTTTTACAAGTTCCACTTGCCCGTCCAGGTGACGTACCGCGATAGACGGCATCTGGACCCCGTTGAACCAGTTCTTCTTGACCATGGTGTAACCGCCGGCATCGAGGAACGAGATGCGGTCCCCAGCCTTGAGTTCGGTCTCGAACTGGAACTCTCCAAAAATGTCTCCGGCAAGGCAAGTTTTGCCGCAGACAATATATGTGTAGGGCCCCGTATTGGGGGCTACATTCGTGTATTCGCTATAGGTCAGCAGATCGAGCATATGCGCTTCGGTCGACGAGTCAACGATAGCGACGTGCTTGCCGTTATAGACGACGTCCAGCACGGATACTTCGAGCGTGGTCGATCCGGTGACCGAGGCCTCGCCCGGCTCCAGATAGAGCTGGACACCAAAGCGCTCGCTCATTTCCCGCAGCCGCGCGGCGAGCTTGTCGATCGGATAATCGGGGTTTGTGAAACGGATTCCGCCGCCAAGACTAACCCATTCCAGATCATGCAGAATTTCGCCGTAACGGTCCTCGATGGTCTTGAGCAGCATATCAAGGCTGTCGTACTCATCGTTCTCACAGTTGAAGTGGAACATCACGCCCGAAATGCGGTCGAGCACGGGGTTGACCCGCTCCATGTCCCACTCGCCCAGCCGCGAAAACGGCCGCGCCGGATCGGCGAGGATGAAGTGAGAATGGGACACGCCCGGATTGAGCCGCAGCCCGATCTTCTTGCCCTGCACCTTTGCCTTGTCGGCATAGCGTTCGAGCTGGTTGACCGAATTGAAGATGATCTTGTCGCAGTTGTTGATCGCCTCATCGATCTCGTGGTCGGCCCAGGCCACCGAATAGGCGTGGGTCTCCCCGCCGAATTTTTCACGGCCGAGCTTGACTTCATTGAGCGATGAGGAGGTCGTGCCGTCCATATGTTCGCTCATGATGTCGAACACCGACCATGTCGCGAAGGCCTTGAGCGCAAGCACGCATTTGACGCCGGAAGCCTGACGCAAATACGATATTTTTTCCAGATTTCGGAGAAGTACCGATTTGTCGAGCAGATAGTAAGGTGTCTGTAGCGTCAATTCTTGCGTTCGAACCTCCTTGGTCCCCAAGGGTGGGGATGAAAGCGATCAGCCTTAAGGCCATAAAAAAATCCGCGCCGGACGACACGCGGAAGACGGCTCATTTAGCGATTGGAGGTTCCGGACACAAGTCCTCACCCGGAAAATTTTCAGAGTCTTTTCCGGCGGGCAATCTCATGGTCTATAGCGCGCCATGAGAAAACTCTTCGTTATCGGCATTGGCACTGGCAATCCCGAGCATCTGAGCATGCAGGCCATCGCAGCGCTCAATCGGACAGATGTGATCTTTATTCCTACCAAGGGCGAAGAGAAATCGGCGCTGGCCGCGATCCGCACAACCATCTGCGAGCGCTACATCTCGCGCCCTTACGAACTTGTCGAATACCCCATTTCGGCCCGCAACGAGGCCATCGGCGACTACACCCAACGGGTGCTCGACTGGCACGATCTGATCGCCCAAAGCTATATCGAAATGTTCGCCAAAGCCCCCGAAGACGCCATCGGCGCCCTCCTGGTCTGGGGCGATCCCGGCCTCTACGACAGTACGCTGCGCATCCTGGAATCGGTCAAGGCAAAGTCCGATCTCGCCTTTACCATCGAGGTCATCCCCGGCATCACGGCAATTGCCGCGCTGACCGCGGCTTTTACCATCCCCCTCAACACCATCGGCAACCCAGTGACCATCACCACGGGGCGCAAGCTCGCGGCGGGCTGGCCCGAGGGGTCCGATACGGTCGTTGTTATGCTCGACGGCAACAAGACCTATGCCAGCATCGACCCAACCGGCCTTCATATCTATTGGGCCGCCTATGCCGGGATGGGCGACCAGCTCCTCATCGAAGGCCCGCTTCTTGACGTTCGCGACCAGATTTCGGCGGCCCGCGATGCCGCCCGCGCCCGGCACGGCTGGATCATGGACATCTATTTGCTGCGGCGGACCTGACAGGGCCGCCGCAAAGTCCCGCCAACCCCTATCTCGCCCCGCCTGCGCTTGCTATGAGACGCACATGACAGCATCTCCAGCACCGCGCGGCGCCTGCCCGACCCTAGAAAACCCCATGGCGGTGGCCGATGGCCTGCTCGCCCGCTTTCGCCCTGAAACAGGGCTTTCGCCCGACCAGCTCACGGCGCTGGCCGACGCGGCGGACACGCACGGCAACGGGCTGATCGAGGTCACGGCGCGAGGCAATCTGCAGGTGCGCGGGCTTTCCGAATCGTCGGCCGCTCCCTTTCGCGACGCGCTTGCCAATGCCGGTATCGCCGCCCAGCCCGCGCCTGCCATCGAAACATCCCCGCTGGCCGGCGACGATCCCAAGGCCATGGCCGATCCGCGCCCGCTGGCCCGCGCCCTGCGCGCCGTCTGCAACGATGCGCTCGCCCACGGCTCGCTTTCGCCAAAGCTTTCCATCGTGCTTGTCACCGGCGGACAGGTCCTGCTCGATGGCCTCAAAGCCGATATCCGGCTCATCGCCCGCCCCGACGGGTGGGCGCTCGAATTGGGCACCGACACGCTGGGCGAACTCGACGAAACCGACATTCCCGCCGCCGTTGCGGTCATCCTCGAAGCGCTTCAGGCCGAAGGCCCGCGGGCCCGGGCCAGCGATATCGCGTCTCTCCCGCTTGCAGCAAAAATCAAAAATCTCCGCCCGCTTGACCATTCCAGCGTCCGTCCATCGAGCTACATGGTCGGCCCCCTGAGCCTTTCGGACCATGCCCCGGCGCTGCGCGTCGGTCTGCCCTTTGGCCAGGTGCGCGCGCGCCAGGTTCGCGATCTGGCCCAGATCATGGCCGAACAGGGCGTGGCGGAAGCGCGCACGGCGCCGGACCGCTCGCTCGTTCTTGTCGGGTTCGATACCTCGACCCTGCGCGCCCTCGCTCCGGCCCTTGCCCGCGTGGGCTACTGGACCCGGCCCGATGCAACCGGGGTGAAACTCTCGATCTGCTCGGGCGCCGAAGATACCGACGCGGGAGTCATTCAGGCTGCCGAACTGGCGCAGGGATTTTATTCCGCCGCACCTGAACTGATCGACGGATCGTTCCACATTCACGTTTCCACCTGTGCCAAGGGCTGTCCCCATGCTGGCCGTCCGGGCATTGTGCTCGATGGCAGCCAATTGACGCTTTACCGCGCACCCGACGCCAAACCACTTGCAACGCTCGATCCTGCCGCTATTGAAACCGGCATCGTTTCTTTGGCCGATCGAATCCGCGATACTCGCCAGCCCGGCGAGACGACGCTTTCGGTTCTTGGCCGGCTGGGGCAGTAATGACGCAATATGACTATATCCGCGACGGACAGGAGATTTACCGCCAGTCCTTCGCCACCATCCGCACCGAAGCCGACCTTTCGCGCTTCTCGCCCGCCGAGGCCGAACTCGCCGTTCGCATGATTCACGCCTGTGGCATGGTAGAGGCCGCCAACCATTTCCATTTCGCCCCCGGTTTTGTCGAAGCGGCGCGCGGCGCGCTCGAACGCGGCAAGCCCATTTTCACCGATGCCGAAATGGTGGCGCGCGGCGTCACCCGCGCTCGCCTGCCGGCGGACAATGAAGTGGTTTGCGAGATCAACAATATCGAGACGCCGTTTCTGGCGCAGGACCACGGTAACACCCGCTCCGCTGCCGCCATCCACATCTGGCTGCCGCGTATCGAAGGCTCGGTCGTTGCCATCGGCAACGCGCCGACCGCGCTGTTTCACCTTCTCGAACTGCTCCGCGACGGTGCGCCCAAACCTGCTGCCATCATCGGTATGCCGGTCGGGTTCGTGGGCGCAGCAGAGTCAAAACAGGCACTTAAGGACAATTCCTACGGCGTTCCTTTCGCCATCGTCGAAGGCCGTCTTGGCGGAAGCGCCATGACCGCCGCCGCGCTCAATGCGCTTGCGAGGCCCGGCATATGAGCCAGACCACAGGCAGACTGATCGGGGTGGGCACGGGACCAGGTGATCCCGAGCTTTTGACCCTCAAGGCCGTGCGCGCCATTCTCGATGCCGATGTCGTGGCCCATTTCCTTAAGCGGGGCCGCCCCGGCAATGCCCGCGCCATCGTCGCGCCCCACTGGCCCGAAAATGCCACCGAACTGCCGCTGGAATATCCGGTGACCACCGAAGTGCATCGGCACGATCAAAGCTACAAGAGTCAGATCGCTGCGTTCTTTGACGATGCGGCGCTGCACATCGCCCACCATCTCGATCAGGGCAAGACAGTCGCCGTGCTCTCGGAAGGCGATCCGTTCTTTTACGGCTCCTACATGCACATCCATGTGCGCCTTGCCCCCTCCTACCCCACAGAGGTTATCGCGGGCGTCACCTCGCTTTCGGGTTGCTGGTCGCAGGCTGGCGTGCCGCTCATGCAGGGCGACGATATTTTCACCGTGCTGCCCGGAACGCTCGATCTTACCGACCTTCAAACCCGTCTCGGCTCGACCGATAGTGCCGTCATCATGAAGGTCGGCCGCAATCTGCCCAAAATCCGCGAGGCGCTCAAAGCCGCCGGCAAATTCGACAGCGCCATCTATGTCGAGCGCGGCACCATGGACAATGCAGTCGTCCTGCCGCTTAAGGACCGTGACGATAGCCCCGCCCCCTATTTCAGCCAGATCCTGGTTCCCGGCTGGAAGGCGCGCCCATGAGCGGCACGCTGTACGTCATCGGCACGGGTCCGGGCAGTCCCGAGCAGATCACGCTCGAGGCGCAGGCGGCCATTGCCGCATCGAGCCATTTCTTTGGCTACAAGCCCTATATCGAACGGTTGAACCTTACCCCCGAACAGGTCGCCGTGCCCTCGGACAACCGCGAGGAACTCGACCGCGCCCGCGCAGCGCTTGCGCTGGCCACGGAGGGAAACACGGTCGCGATGGTTTCAGGCGGCGATCCGGGGGTCTTTGCAATGGCCGCCGCGGTCTGCGAGGCAATCGACACAGGCGCACCCGAGTGGCGTGGCATCGAACTTATCATCGTCCCCGGCGTCACCGCCATGCTGGCAACAGCGGCCCGGATCGGCGCTCCGTTGGGCAATGATTTTTGTGCCATTTCGCTTTCGGACAATCTCAAGCCGTGGGCGATCATCGAAAAGCGCATCCGCGCCGCCGCCGGCGCCGGTTTTGCTATCGCATTTTACAACCCCATCTCGAAATCGCGGCCCTGGCAACTGGGCAAGGCGCTTGAAATCCTGCGCGAAGTTCTGCCCTCTGAAACGGTGGTGTCGATTGGGCGTGGCGTGGGAGTGCACCGAGGGTCCATTGGGCATCAGGCGCTCTCCGAGGTTAAGGCCGAGACCATCGACATGTCCACTTGCCTCATCATCGGCAATGCCCTCACACGGGTGATCGAGCGCCCCGAAAAGCCCGATCTCGTTTACACACCGCGCTGGGTGCCCGAACATGGCTGACCGCTGGCTCACCATCGTCGGCATAGGAGAAGACGGGCTCGACGGTCTCACCGATCTCACCAAGTCGTTGATTGCCAATGCGGAAGTGGTGTTTGGCGGCGAGCGGCATCTGCGCCTCGTGCGCAACATGAACCTTGCCGAACAGCGCCGCTGGCAAAGCCCGATCGAAACCTCGATCGAAGAAGTCGCCCGGTTGCGCGGCCGCAAACGCGTCTGCGTGCTGGCCAGTGGCGATCCGTTTCATTACGGCATCGGCGCTACTCTGGCCCGCCGCATTCCGGCGGCAGAAATGCTTGTAGTTACAAGCCCTTCCTCGTTCTCCCTCGCCGCCGCCCGCATGGGCTGGCCGCTGCAGGACGTGACCACATTATCTCTGCATGGACGCCCAATTGAGCTGGTGCTGCCGCACCTGCATCCGGGCCGGAAAATCCTCGCCCTGACCTCCGACGAGACCGAACCTGCCCGGATTTCCGGGCTTTTGACCGAAGCAGGGTTTGGCCGCAGCGCGGTAACGGTTCTCGACGCCCTGGGCGGACCGCACGAGAGGGTTCGCACCACCCTCGCGCAGTCATTCGATATCGAAAACATCAGTCCACTCAATGTTCTGGCAATAGATATCCTCGCGGACGAAAATGCGCGTATTGTTCCGCTCACGCCCGGCCTGCCCGATGATTGGTTCGGCCATGACGGGCAGATCACCAAGCGCGAGATCCGGGCACTGACCCTTTCCGCCCTTGCGCCGCGTCGTGGCGAAATGTTGTGGGATATAGGGGCGGGTTCGGGTTCGGTCGGTATCGAATGGATGCTGTCGGACCCCTCGCTTTCAGCCATCGCCATTGAGGCCGATCCCGTACGCAGTGCCCGCATTGCGGACAATGCGGCCCTCATGGGCGTTCCGGGGCTGACAATCAGAGTCGGACGCGCGCCGCAAGTCCTTGAAAAAATTGAACAACCCGATGCGATTTTTATCGGGGGCGGCGGAACCGACGATGGCGTCGTCGATGCCGCGATCGCGGCTCTCAAACCCGGTGGCCGTTTGGTCGCCAACGCAGTAACCTTAGAAATGGAAGCGCTTTTGGCGCTACTTCATCAGCAGATGGGCGGCAGTCTTGCCCGCATCCAGGTCGCCCGCGCCGAACCGCTGGGCACCATGAGCGGCTGGCGCCCCGCCATGCCGGTCACCCAATGGGTGTGGGTCAAATGAGCGTCCATTTCATAGGCGCCGGTCCCGGCGCGGCGGACCTTATCACGGTGCGCGGTCGCGACATCCTAAGCCGTTGTCCTGTATGCCTTTATGCCGGTTCGATTGTCCCAAAAGACCTGCTCGACTGGTGCCCCAAAGACGCCCGTCTTGTCGATACCGCCCCCCTGTCGCTCGATGAGATCGAGGCCGAATATCTCGCCGCCCACGCCGCCGGTCTCGACGTCGCACGCCTGCATTCGGGCGATCTGTCCATGTGGAGCGCCGTCGCCGAACAGATCCGACGGCTCAAAGCTCGTTCCATCCCCTATACCCTCACCCCCGGCGTTCCGGCCTTTGCCGCGGCAGCAGCGGCGCTGGGCCAGGAACTGACGAAGCCGGCGCTCGCGCAAAGCCTTGTTCTGACCCGGGTTTCCGGCCGCGCCTCTGCGATGCCGGAGCGGGAAACGCTTGCCAATTTCGGCGCCAGCGGCGCCACCCTCGCCATCCATCTGGCCATCCATGCGCTCGATGACATCGTTGCCGAACTTACCCCGCTTTACGGCGCCGATTGCCCGGTTGCCATCGTCGTCTGGGCGAGTTGGGATTCCGAAAGAATTGTCCGGGGCACGCTGGGCGATATTGCCGGCAAGGTCGCCACCGACCCCATAGAGCGGACAGCGATCATTTTCGTTGGCCAAACCCTTGCCGCAGAAGGATTTTCCGACAGCGCACTATATGATCCAGCCTATCAGCGCCGGTTCAGGGGACGGGACTGACCGACAATGCGTCCACGGCGTCGTGATGGCTCAGGAAAACCCTGCCGTTGAGATGGTCGAGGAAATCGGAGCGTTTGAGCCGATCCATCACTGGCCCCTTGACCTCGGAAAGGTTGAGGCCAATGCCTTGTTCTTTGAGGCGAATATTGATCGCTTCGAGGCTTTCAAGCGCCGACATGTCGATTGCATTGACCGCCGGACACATCAAGATGACCTGCGTTATGCCCGGTCTGCCGGAAATCTCGCGTGCAATCCGCTCTTCGAGATAGCGCGCATTGGCAAAATAGAGGCTCTCATCGACCCGCAGCGCCAGAATATGCGGATCGGTCCGAACGTCATGGCGGTTGATATTGCGGAAATGCTCGGTTCCCGGTACCCGGCCAACAATCGCCATATGAGGACGCGAACTGCGGTAGAAAAACACCAGCACCGAGGCCGCAACACCAAGGGAGATACCGGTTTCCACTCCGAAGATCAGTGTCCCTGCAAGGGTTGTCGCAACGGCTGCAAAATCGGCTTTTGAATAGCTCCAGGATTTTTTCAAGATCGAGAAATCGACCAGCGCCAGCACCGCCACGACAATCGTCGCAGCTAGCGTCGCCTTGGGCAAGAGTGCCAGAAACGGGGTCAGCAAGAGCGTTGCAAGGGCAATTCCGACCGCGGTGAACATTCCAGCCGCCGGGGTTACCGCCCCGGCGTCGTGGTTGACCACCGAGCGCGCAAAGCCGCCGGTCACCGGAAATCCCGAACCGAAGGCCGATGCGATATTGGCTGCGCCAAGCCCCACAAGTTCCTGATCGGGATCGATGCGCTCGCGTTTTTTGGCGGCAAGGGTCTGGGCTACCGAAATCGACTCCACGAAACCGACAATTGAAATGATAAAGGCAGGAACGATCAGGGCGCTGACAATATCGAGATCAAGATCGGGAAGCGACAACAAGGGGATGCCCTGCGGCACCTCGCCGACCAGAGCCACCCCTTTTGTACCGAGATCGAAGGCCGCGGAGGCTGCAATGGCCAGCAGTACCACAACCACGGGCGCGGCCCGAACGGCAAGAGTAGCGATTGTCGAAGGCAGACCCACCGAAACCAGCGTCCCCTTCATGCCCGTCCGCACCCAGACCAAGGCTGCAAGCGAAGCCGCGCCCACCGCAAATGTATAGGGATTGAACTGTTCAAGATGCCCGGCAAGAGAGGCCAGCAATTCGGGCATGGCATGGCCCGTGCTGGAAATGCCAAGCAGACCCCCGACCTGGCTTGTCGCAATGATCAGGCCCGACGCGGTAATGAAGCCGGAGATCACCGGATGAGAGAGGAAATTGGCGATAAAGCCCAAACGGAATAGTCCCATAAGGGTAAGGATGCCGCCAGAGAGCAGAGCGAGCACTATGGCTGCACTGGCATAATCGGCAGTTCCTTCCTGTGCGATGCGCCCGATGGCCGCCGCCGTCATTAGCGAGACGACAGCGACAGGGCCGACGGCCAGCGATGTCGAAGAGCCGAAAACGCCATAGGCCACAAGCGGCAGGATGGAGGCATAGAGCCCGACTTCCGGCGGCAATCCGGCCAGCAGCGCGTAAGCAAGCGATTGTGGGATCAGCATGATCGTAACGATCACCGCAGCCAGAAAATCACGACCGAACTTGTCCCGCGAATACCGCCTGCCCCAATTGAGAATGGGGACGTATCTTTCAACCATGTCCATGCGCCCTATTGGTCGAGCGTGGCGTAAAGACTGCCGGCACGGGCACCCGAGCGGCAATAGCCGAGAACAGGCCCCTCGATATTGGCCATTGCCTCGTGAAAGCGGATGATCTGGCCCTCCGTCAGTGGGCCGGATACCGGTACGTGAAAGGCCACAAGTCCTGCGGTTCGCGCGGCGGCCTCGATCTGGGCAAAGCTTGGCTGACCCGGCTCTTCCTCATCGGGACGAGCGCACACGATGCCTACAAACCCCATATCCTTGAGCGCTTCGATGTCGGCGGGCATAATCTGGCCCGTGATTGAAAAACGGTCGTCTATCTTCTTGATGTTCATGGAAATTACCTCGCGGTCTGGGGTTCACGGTTGGTCAGAAACTGGCGCGCGCTGCGCGCCAGCACGATGCCGCCAATCATCGCGGCAACGAAAATGAAGGCGTCGGGCTCTCCGAGGCCAAGCGCCGGAATCGAGCCTCCGGGACAAAACCCCGTAATTCCCCAGCCAATGCCGAAGATCACCGAGCCGGCCACCAGTGGCAGGTCGATCTCCCTTGACGTCGGCAGATGGAAGGTCTTGTCAAAGACTGGCGCGGGTCGCTTGAGGACGAAGAAGTATCCGATGGCGGTCACGGCCAGAGCGCCACCCATGACCAGAGCCAGGGACGGATCCCAACTACCGGCAAAGTCGAAGAAATTGAGAACCTTGGCTGGGTTGGCCATGCCCGAAACCGCGATCCCGGAGCCAAAGATCAGCCCAATAAGGCCGGCAAAAACAATCCTGCGCATCACAGACCTCCGAGTATGTGGCGAATGACAAATACCGTCGCGGCGGTTGAGGCCATAAAAACGACGGTGGCCACGATTGAACGTGGCGAGAGACGGGCAATGCCGCAAACGCCATGCCCCGAGGTGCAGCCAGAGCCGAAATAGACCCCGACGCCTACGATAAGCCCGCCGACAATCAGCCAGGGCGCGGGGACCGGGCTATGGAAACTGACGACATCGCCGAAAATGGCAACGATAGTGATCGGGGCGACAATGGCGCCGCCAAGAAATGCCGCCCGCCAACCCCAATCGGCGCCCATTGGGGGAATGACAGCGGAAAGAATGCCGGTCATGCCCGCAACGCGGCCGTGGAGCGCCATGAGCAGAACGGATGCCAGCCCGATCAGCGCCCCGCCAAACAGCGAGAGCAGTGGAGTGAATTCGGTCATCGAATATACCTTGATAGACTTAGGACAAAGGGAGGAAGATCATTGTGCATCCGGCCCGCAGAACAGGTCGTACATGGTGGACACGATTGCTTTTGCCCTGGGGTCGGCCAGCCGGTAAAAAACGGCCTTGCCGTCCTTGCGGCCCTCGATCATGCCGGCGCTGCGCAGTTCGGCGAGTTGCTGGGAAAGGCCGGGCTGCCGGATATCGAGCAGACCCTCGAGCTCACGCACGCTACGCTCACCCTCGACCAGCGCGCATACAACGAGCAGACGGTCCCGGTTCGCCAGTTTCTTGAGAAATGCGGTCGCTTCGTCGACCCTGCTCTTTATGACCCTCGTCTGGGAGGCGAGCTCTTGTGTCCCGGTTGCGATCACCATGGAGCGCCTCCCAACGCGTCGAGCGGGATCTTGAGATAGCGCCTGCCATTCGATTCAGGTTCGGGCAGCCGCCCGCCATTGGTATTGATCTGCAGGGCGTGCAGGATCAGTTTTGGCATGGGAAGGGTCTTGTCGCGAGCGTCCCGAACCGCCTTGAAGGCATCCATGGACTTGCATTTCGACATGTGAATGTTGGTGGCCTTCTGCTCTGCTACCGTCGATTCCCAGCGCGGTTCACGGCCACCGGGCTGGTAATCGTGGCCAGTAAAAACGCGGGTCTCTTCGGGCAGGGCCAGAATGGCCTGGATCGAATTCCAGAGCGCTTGCGAACTTCCGCCAGGAAAATCGGCCCGGGCCGTGCCACTATCGGGCATGAACAGCGTATCGTGAACAAAAGCGGCATCGCCGATCACATAGGTGATGGACGCCAATGTGTGTCCCGGTGAAAACATCACCCTTGCCGAAATGTTGCCGACAGTGAACTCTTCGCCATCGGCGAACAGCTTGTCCCACTGACTACCGTCGGCCCTGAAATCGGGCCAGTTATAGATACCCTTCCAGAGCTTCTGGACATCGACGACCTTTTCGCCAATTGCGGTTTTTACGCCAGTTTTTTCCTTGAGGTACTGGGCCGCAGAGAAATGATCGGCATGGGGGTGGGTGTCCAGTATCCATTCGAGCTCGTACCCCTTGCCCTCGATGAAGGCGAGCAATTTGTCGGCCTGAACGGTGCCTGTGCAGCCGGATTTTTCATCGTAGTCGAGAACCGGATCTATAATGGCGCACTTCCCGGTTTCCGGGTCGGCGACCACATACTGGATAGAAAATGTGCGCGGTTCAAAAAATCCGGTGACTTCGGGTCTTGCAGACATAGGCAGGTTTTCCTGGACGGTCAGATATCAACTACCCTCCTAGATAATAATGATTGCATTTTTTTGCAATCAAAAACCTGAAACTTAACGTTTCGGTCCGGTTCGCCTATTCAGCTGCCGCCGCCATCACCTTGTTGCGCCCCGCCGCCTTGGCCGAGTAAAGGGCGCCATCGGCACGGCGAACCAGGCCCTCGGGTGTCGTTGGCCCTTTTGACAGATCGTATTCCGCCACACCGAGGCTGGCAGTAACCGCACCGCCTGGATCGTCGGCACTCGCCTCAGCAATTGCATTGCGAATGCGCTCAGCCACAGCCCGGGCGCCGGTCAGATCGGTATCAGGCAGGATGATTGCAAATTCTTCGCCGCCATACCGCGCGGCAAGGTCGGACGGGCGGAGCAGACTGGTCTTTATGGCGTTCGCCACCAAAATGAGGCAGCGATCGCCAGCCTGATGGCCGTACACGTCGTTGAAATGCTTGAAGCGATCCACATCGAGTAGAACGAGGCTGAGCGGCGTCCCGGCGCGTCCGCACCGCGCCATGTCGCGCTCCAGCACCTCATCGAACACCCGCCGATTGGCGAGCCCGGTCAGTGGGTCAGTCGATGCCTGCCGGGACAGATCGGCATTGGCTTCGAGGAGAGCGCGTTCTGCCAGTTTGAGATCCGTCACATCGGTAACAATGACCACTGCGGCATCGTTGCTGGCCGGCTGGTTGCGCAGTTGAAGATAGGTGCCATTGAACAGTTCGACGGTCACCACATTGGGCACGCGAAGCAGGCTGCCGACCCGTTCGGCCCAACCCTCGATATCGTCTTCGGGAATACCGAGCTGTTCGCCTGCGCGTGCGCATTCGAGCAGGATTTCGTTGATGTGCCTGCCCGGCACGCGTGCATGCGCCGACCGCGGAAACGCGTCCCGATACTGGTCGTTGCAAAAGACGAGATACCCGTTGCGATCAAACAGCGCGAGGCCGTCGCTCATTTCGGACATGGCCAGCGAGAGACGGTCGCGACTTTCGGTCAGTTCGCGTTCGAGTTTTTTAACAGCCGTTGTATCGACGGTCATCCCCGCCAGCCCGACAATCCGGCCATCCTTGCCGGTCAGGGGGACCTTCGAGGTTTTGTACCAGCGCCACTGCCCGGAGTTGTCGACCACCTCTTCCTCAAAATCAAGCAGTGCGGTCCGGCTCTCCATGATGGCGCGTTCCTGCTCATGGAGTTCTTCAGCCCGCGCCCGATCGGTAGTATCGAAATCTGACCTGCCGATCATTTCCGCCGGCTCGGAATATCCATGGTGATGGGCCACCGCTTCGTTGACCGTGAGAAACCGACCATCGGTGTCCTTGACGTAGAGGAATTCAGGGGCCTGAGCGAGGGCCGCCCGCAGAATGGACCGGTCGTAGCCGGCCCGGCGGGCGGCAAGTATGGTGAACCCCATCATGAGGGTTGCCAAAAGCGTCAGGACCGTACCAGGCACAACAAGATCCCTGGCCTCCTCCAGGCTGACAACCCGTGTCAGCAGGAAAACAACCAGCAGCAAAAGCAGGGCCATGGCGGCGGCCAACAACACGATCCAGAACGGATTGGGCAAAGGAGAGCGCGCCGCTGAACGAACGCCAAGTCCCACAAGAGCGGCGGTACCCAGATGGAAAAAGGCCAGCCCGACCCCTGCCCCGCCTTCCAGCAGTCGGAACGCTCCGGACATGAGAATGGCAATGATGGCCACAACCGGGCCGCTAAAGAACGCACCGACCGCCACAACGCAGGTCCTGAGGTCGTAAACTACGCCCGGCACGATCTCGACGGTCAAAAGCATCGTGGAAACGGCTGCGCTGCCGACCAGAAGTCCGATGCACAGCTTGCGAATGATCCAACGCTGCTTGTCCAGCCAATCGGACGCCAGAGACCAAATGGAGGAAAACAGGGCGACGACCGCCAGGTTGGCAATGAGGGGTTGCCAGATTTCGGACACGCTACGCACAAACCTCTCGGTCGTTCTCGGAGCCCCCTCAGTGATTATGCCCTACCCCGCTCTTCGTGCAACCGGCGTTATACAAATCGTTAAAATACCGGTTTTTACTGTGATCGACCGGAAAAATTCGGTACCGCTGCCACGCCCTTATGGCCATTCAACCGCCCTTCGGAGATTCCATGTTGCCCGGATTTTTCAAGCAGCACTTCTCATCCAGCCGGCTTAAGCGCGTGCGCGATTTCGTTTTCGCCGAGCAGGCGGTATTGATCGCCATCGGCATTGCCGCCGCTCTGGTCTTTGCGTTTCTCGAAGTCGCCGATGAAGTGAGTGATGGAGAAACCCACGAGATCGACATCGCCATTCTCGAGATATTCAGGGTTCCGGGCGACCCCAACCAGATGATCGGGTCATTCCAGTTTCAGGAGGCCGTGCGCGATATCACTGCACTCGGCAGCTTCTCGGTTCTGACGATCGTCGTTTCCAGCGTCGTGATCTATCTGCTGCTCACACGCCGTGCGGCTGTGGCGGTCCTCGTTGCCGGCGCGGTCATCAGCGGCGCGTTGCTTTCCGATCTGCTCAAGGAATTTTTCGACCGGCCCAGGCCAGAATTCTCGGCGGTGGCGGGGGAATTGTCGGCCAGTTTTCCCAGCGGGCACTCGATGATCTCCGCCGTAACCTATCTCACGCTCGGCGCGCTGCTGGCGAGACTATCGGAGCGATGGCGGGAAAAGATATTCTTTTACGGCGTCGCCATCGTTCTGACGATACTGGTCGGCACCTCCCGTGTCCTTCTGGGCGTTCACTACCCGAGCGACGTTGTCGCCGGTTGGGCGCTGGGGGCAGCATGGGCCCTCGCAGCAACCGCTCTCGCCTCCCTGCTTCGCCGCCGGGGTGTCGTCTGACCTTGCTACCCAGTTTTACGGGCAAAAGTACCGTTTTTGCGAATCCGGTTCGGCGATTGCTTGCTGTTTGCCTGCACGCGAACTAGCGGTACTATCGATAAAAACAAAACCCTTCCGTGGGAGGAGGAGCGAAATGCGCGCGCTCGCTTTAGCTGTTCAGGCCATTGGTGGCTTGAACCGGCTCGTCGGCACCGTCGTTTCATGGCTGGCGGTTGGCGTTGTCGCCATCTGTTTTGCGGTGGTTGTCCAGCGATACATTTTCAACACGACCTTTCTGTGGATGCAGGACCTTTATGTCTGGCTGAGCGGTGCGATGTTCACGGCGATTGCCGGGTTCGCACTGTTCCGTGACGATCACGTAAGGGTGGATATCTTCTACCGGCCGGCCTCGACCAAACGGAAGGCCCTGCTCGACATCGTCGGTGTCGTCATCTTCCTGCTTCCGTTCATGTACGTCGTCTGGAACTGGGGCTGGATCTATGTGATGCGCTCCTGGAGCTTTTTCGAGGCATCCCAGAACATCGGTGGTATGCCGGGACTGTTTGTTCTCAAGACTTTCATTCTGGTTTTTGCCGCTCTGGTCGGTTTGCAAGGAGTAGCGATGGTCGCGCGCGCCATCCTGGTGCTCGCCGACAAGGAAGACCTGCTTCCTCCGCTGTACCGCTACAAGGTCGAGACCGACGAGGAGACGCCAGTTGTCTAGCATTCTGATTGGTGAGGTTCTCGCGGGCCTCCTCTTTTTCGGCGTCATCGGCTTTCTGCTGCTGGGCTTTCCAGTAGCCTTCACGCTGGCGGGCACATCGCTGATCTTTGGCGTGATCGGTTATTTCTTCGGCGTGTTCGACTTCTCGAACATGGGTAACCTCATGGGCCGGTATATCGGCTACATGACCAATGAAGTACTGGTGGCGGTGCCGCTGTTTATCTTCATGGGCGTGATGCTTGAGAAGTCCAAGATTGCCGAGCAGCTGCTGCTGACCATGGGCAAGCTGTTTGGCCGCCTTCGCGGCGGGCTCGGCATTTCGGTCATTGTCGTAGGCGCATTGCTGGCGGCCTCCACCGGTGTCGTGGGGGCAACAGTGGTCACCATGGGGCTCATATCGCTGCCGGCCATGCTGCGGGCGAAATATGACCCCAAGCTTGCTTCGGGTGTGATCTGCGCGTCCGGCACGCTGGGACAGATCATTCCGCCCTCGACCGTATTGATCTTCATGGGCGACATGCTCTCATCGATCAATGCACAGGTGCAGATGGAGCAGGGCAACTTTGCGCCCGTGCCCGTAACCGTGGGCGACCTTTTCGCCGGCGCGTTCATTCCCGGCCTGATGCTGGTCGGGCTCTACATCTGCTTTATGATCTATAAGGCGATCACCGAACCGGAAAGTTGCCCGGCAACTCCCATGACCGAGGAAGACCGCAAGGGCATCGTCAAGGATGTGGTCGTTGCGCTGGTCCCGCCCCTGCTTCTTATTCTTCTTGTGCTCGGCTCCATCCTCACCGGCATAGCCACGCCGACCGAGGCAGGCTCGGTGGGGGCTGTGGGCGCAACGATTCTGGCTGCGTTGCGCTGGCGGCTTTCATTCAGGGTTTTGCGCGATGCCGCCATGGCTACGGCAACAATCACCTCGATGATCTTCATTATCCTGTTTGGCGCTTCGGTCTTCTCCATCGTGTTCCGCGTCATGGGCGGCGACAATCTTGTGCACGAGTTCCTGGCCAATCTTCCGGGCGGAGCCATCGGGGCGATGATCGTTGTCATGCTTATCATGTTCGTGCTCGGGTTCATTCTCGACACGTTCGAGATCATCTTCATCATCATACCGATCACTGCGCCGATCCTTCTGGCGCTCGGCATAGATCCGATCTGGCTCGGTGTGATGGTGGGCGTGAACCTGCAGACCAGCTTCATGACGCCGCCTTTCGGGTTCTCTCTATTCTACTTGCGGGGGGTCGCGCCAAGCAGGGTGACGACCGGCATGATCTATCGCGGTGCACTTCCCTTCGTGGGGCTGCAAATTTTGGCGATAGCCTTGCTGTTCATTTTCCCGCAGTTGATTACATGGTTGCCGTCAGTCAACTGATTGGGGCGAACCGATCGAGTCCAAGGGCCCGTCGACACGGTCGGCGGGCCCTTCGTTTTGGCAGCATCCGCATCTCTGGAGCGCCCCGACAAAAAAGGGTCCGAACCGAGGTCCGGACCCTGATGCTTGAGACTATCGAAGGGATCAGTCGAGCGTAAAATATTGCTCACGGGCCCGCAGGAAGAGCGAGTCGGTGCCGTCGGTCTTCTGGCGGACGATGTTGAAGGCCTCGACATAGCTTTCTGCAACGCGCTTGGTGAGCTCGTCGCCATTGTCACGGATGTCGGTAAGGATCTCCTTGGCCGCGACAGCGCCGGCTTCCATGATTTCCTCAGGGAACTGGCGCACCGTAACGCCGTGGTCGTTGACCAGCGTCTGAAGGGCACGCGGGTCGTTGGCGGCGAAGTCGGATGCGACTTCGTCATATTCGGCCTGACAGACGAACTTGACGAGTTCCTGCAGATCCTGCGGCAGTTCCTGATACTTGGCCTTGTCGACCACCAGCTCGGTCGCCAGTCCCGGCTCGATAAAGCTGGGGAAGTAATAGTTCTTGGCGATCTGGTAGAAGCCAAGCGCAAGATCGTTATAGGGGCCAACGAATTCGGCCGCATCGAGCGTACCGTTCTGCAGTGCGGCGAAGATGTCGCCGGCAGCCAGATTGGTAACCGAGGCGCCGAGCTTTTCCCAGACCTGGCCACCAAGGCCGGGAGTGCGGAAACGCAGCCCCTGGACGTCGGCGACGCCGGTCAACTCGTTGCGGAACCAGCCGCCGGCCTGTGTACCGGTGTCACCCGAGAGGAAGCCCTGAACGCCGAACTGGTCGTAGATGTCGTCCCAGATTTCCTGGCCGCCCATGTGGCGAACCCATGCGGCGAGTTCGCGGTTGGTCATGCCGTAGGGAACGCCAGTGAAAAACGACAGGCCCTGGCTCTTGTTCTGCCAGTAGTAGGCGGCGCCGTGGCTCATCTCCGCCGAACCGTCGATGACGGCATCGAGCGCCTGAAGACCCGGAACCATTTCACCAGCAGCAAAGACCTGAATCGACAGACGCCCACCCGAAGCGGCGGTGATCCGATCGGCGAGGCGCTGCGCGCCAACGCCCAGGCCGGGAAAATTTTTGGGCCAGGTAGTGACCATACGCCAGGTGATATTGCCTTGAGCGATTGCCGGCGCAGCCAGCGTTGTGGCTGCCGCTGCGACACCTGCGGTCGCCGCGCCGGCCTTCTTGAAGAAGTCGCGTCTTTCCATAAAATCCTCCCAATGGTGCATTTTGCACCGGATAGAAACGGTTAAAAGGCTGCACTTCGAGAGCTGCCACCGTTTTTTCGAGCGCATCTTCGAAGCGCAGGGCAAAAAAGACTGCATTTGCCTGCCTCCGTCGAGGGCCCGGTTCCTCAGGTTACCTGCTTTATTCACAAAGGCTACCCAGTTTTACGCAGTAGATGATAATGGACGCGCGCGCTATCGGCTACAATCGCCCGTGGCCGGCCAACGATCCGGTTGGAGGAGAGTTTTACCAATGCAGTTCAGGCACCAGATTCTGGCGCTCGCCATCGTTCCGCTGATCCTTGCCATCGTTGCCATAACCTGGCTGGTGACATGGCAGTCGGCCAGCCTGGCGCGCGCGAGCATTGATACGTTCGAGCGCAATATGGTCCAGGCCAAACAGGACGAGCTGCTTAACCTGACCAACATGGCATTGTCGGCAATCGATGGCATTTATCACGACGCGGAGCCGGACGATGAAGCGGCAAAGTCCCAGGTCAAGGCCATCCTCAACGCGCTCGATTACGGCGAGGACGGATACTTTTTCGTTTATGACTATGACGGCGTAAATATCGTTCACCCCAGGCAGACATACCGGCCCGGCCAGAACTGGCTGAACCTGACCGACCCCAATGGCGATCGGGTGATCTACAATCTGATCGAAAAGGCCAAGGAGGGCGGAGGGCTCCATTCCTATCTGTGGGAAAAACCGTCGGCCGGAACCATTGCCGAGAAGGTCTCTTTTGCCGTTGGCCTGGATAAATGGGAATGGATGCTGGGCACCGGCGTCTATCTCGACGATGTCTTCGCCCAGACCGCCGCCGCCCACGAAGACCTCCGCAACACGATCAATTCAACCTTCTTTACGATCGTCCTTATCGCGGTCCCTGCGGTGCTGCTGGTGTTCGGGAGCTGGATGGTGCTCAACCTCCACGAACGCCGGTTGGCGGACAGCAAGCTCAAGGAATTGACCCAGCGCGTCATCGATACGCAGGAAGAGGAGCGCACCCGCATCGCGCGCGAGCTTCATGACGGCATCTCGCAAATCCTGATCGGTGTGCGCTACGCCATCGACCTGGCGAGGCGAAAGGTGGAGAATGGCGCCGACGGTGCCTCGGACGCCATCGGCAAGGGCGCCGATGCGCTCAACGGGGCGATCAAGGAAGTACGGCGTCTCAGTCACGATCTGCGTCCAGGCGCCCTCGACGATCTGGGGCTTTCAGCGGCGCTCGAGGCTCTGACACACAATTTCGCCGAGCGCACGGGGATCAAGGTCACGCTCGAGGCTGTTGCGTTCAAGAACATGCTTCTGCCCGAGGCTCGTACAGCACTTTATCGTGTGGCCCAGGAGGCGCTGAACAATATCGACCGCCATGCCAACGCCAGCGAAGTCACGCTCGCCTTGTCGAGCCCACACGGTCGTGTCCAGATGGTCATTGTCGACAACGGCAAGGGCTTTTCGCGCGATACGGGCACAAAACGCGGATTGGGCCTGCGCAACATGGCAGAGCGCATGGCGCACTTCGGCGGCACAATGCTGGTAGAACCCTCCCCCAACGGCACGACGCTCAGGGCCACTCTTCCCAAATCCGTGTTCATCCGCCAGTCAAAGCTTGCCGAGGTCGCATGAGCGTTCCCAAACCCATCAAGGTCCTCCTCGTCGACAATCACCCCCTGGTGCTCGACGGGCTCAAGGCCATTCTGGAAACTTACGACCATATCGACGTGGTGGGCGCTGCGCTCAGTGCACGCGCCGCCCTCGACATCGCTCGCAAGGACGAACCGGACGTGGTTCTCATGGACATCAACATGCCCGAGCTCAACGGTCTGGACGCGATAGAGTTGTTTAAGGAACAATCCGCGGCGACCAAATTGTTGATGCTTTCGATGCATGACAGCCGCGAGTACATCTCGACATCGGTGATGTATGGCGCCTCGGGCTACATCCTCAAGGACGTTTCGACCGAGGAGATCATCGAAGCCATAGAGACTGTGGCGGCGGGCGGAACGTTTTTTTCTACCGGCGTCTCCGATGTGTTGCTCGAGCGCGGCGACAAAGCCCAAAAGAGCAAGGCGCTGACGACTCGCGAACAGGCGATCCTGCTGCTGATTGCGGCGGGAAAATCCAACAAGGACGTGGCGGCAACCCTCGATATTTCTGCCCGGACGGTCGAAACGCACCGCAAGAACATCAAGAAAAAGCTCGGCATTGCCACCACCGCCGGGCTGACGCGCTACGCCATCGAGAATGGGCTCGTGGGAGGATAACCGCGAAGTCGTGACCGCACCCGGCACACAAAGCACTTGGCCATCGGTAACAAAACCGACATGGTCGGGCATCTGACTCGCTCACCTGGACCGCCTATGGCCGCCTATATCCTGCGACGCCTGCTTTTGATGATACCGACGGTATTCGGGATCATGGTGGTGTCGTTTCTCGTCATCCAGTTTGCACCGGGCGGGCCGGTGGAACAGGCGATTGCGCAATACTCGGGAACTGACGTTTCCGCATTGTCGCGCATTACCGGAACGGCGCAGGGCGATTTTTCCGGTCAGAGTGGTCTCGACAACAGCGCGGCCAGCAGTTCGGATAGTGAGCCGCAAGGCGTATATCGCGGCGCACGCGGCCTTCCGCCGGACTTCATCGCACAACTAGAAGCCCAGTATGGTTTTGACAAGCCGCCGCTCGAGCGGTTCTTTTCGATGATCTGGGATTTTCTGCGGTTCGATTTCGGGGAGTCGTACTACCGGGACATTTCGGTGATCGATCTGGTGGTCGAAAAGATGCCAGTGTCGATTTCGCTCGGGTTCTGGATGATGCTGATTTCGTACGGCATCTCCATACCGCTGGGGATTGCCAAGGCGGTACGGGACGGGTCGCGTTTCGATGTCTGGACCTCGGGCGTGGTCATTATCGGCTACGCCATTCCAGGCTTTTTGTTCGCCATTCTTCTGATCGTACTGTTCGCTGGCGGGAGCTTCTGGTCGCTCTTTCCACTGCGGGGACTGACTTCATCAGGATTTGCATCGATGCCCTGGTATCAGCAGATCCTCGACTATGCCTGGCATCTCGTCCTGCCCATCGCAGCGATGGCCGTGGGGGCCTTTGCGACATCGACCCTGCTGGTCAAGAATTCGTTTCTCGATGAGATCCGCAAGCAATACGTCGTCACCGCCCGTGCCAAGGGTCTGACCGAGAACCGGGTGCTCTATGGCCATGTTTTCCGCAATGCGATGCTGATCGTGATTGCCGGCTTTCCCGGGGCATTCGTGGGCGCGTTCTTTGGCGGGTCGCTGCTGATCGAGACAATCTTCTCGCTCGACGGCCTCGGCCTACTCGGCTTTCAGTCGGTCGTGACGCGTGACTATCCGGTGATCTTTGCTACACTCTACATCTTCTCGCTTGTGGGCCTGGTTCTGGGACTTATTTCCGATCTCACCTATATGTGGATCGACCCGCGCATCGATTTCGAGTCGCGAGAGGTTTGAGCTTGGCCATCTCGTCGATAAACCAGCGTAGGCTTGCCAATTTCCGTCGCAACAGGCGCGGATATATCTCGTTCTGGATATTCCTGATCCTTGTGATCGCCACCCTTTTTGCCGAAGCCATCAGCAACGACAAGCCGCTGCTCGTCTCCTATCAGGGCGAACTGCTATTTCCTGTGGTGATCGATTATCCCGAAAGCAAATTCGGCGGGTTTCTGGCGGTGACGCAATATCGATCTTCGGTGATCCAGAACGAGATCGAAGAGCACGGGTGGGCGCTCTGGCCGCTGTTCCGGTTTTCCCATCGTACGGTCGATACCGCCCTGCCCGGTCCAGCGCCAACGCCACCGAGCTGGCTGATGAGCGAAGAGGAAAACTGCGCGCGCTATCGTCAAGGCGTTGACGATCCGGGGTGTATTTTCGGCAACATGCACGTTCTGGGCACTGACGATCAGGGGCGCGATGTGCTGGCGCGGCTGATCTACGGGTTCCGCATTTCGGTGCTGTTCGGGCTGACGCTGACCATCCTGTCTTCGGTGGTCGGGATCGTGGCGGGAGCGGTGCAGGGCTATTTCGGCGGCTGGACGGATTTGCTGTTTCAGCGCTTTATCGAAATCTGGACCTCGATCCCCTCGCTCTACCTGCTGCTCATCATTTCGAGTGTCATCGCCCCGAGCTTCTGGGTGCTGCTCATCATCCTGCTGCTGTTTTCCTGGGTTGCCCTGGTCGGGGTGGTGCGTGCGGAATTCCTGCGCGGGCGAAACTTCGAATATGTCAACGCCGCCCGTGCGTTGGGGGTAGGCAATCGGACGATCATGTTCCGGCACCTCTTGCCCAATGCCATGGTCGCAACCGTTACCTTCGTGCCCTTCATTCTTGGCGGATCGATCACGACACTGACGGCGCTCGATTTTCTGGGGTTCGGTCTGCCCCCGGGCTCTCCCTCGCTTGGGGAACTTCTGGCGCAGGGCAAGAACAACCTTCAGGCGCCCTGGCTTGGATTGACCGGGTTCGCGGTGATTTCGGTGATGCTGAGTCTTCTGGTCTTTGCCGGAGAAGCGGTGCGCGACGCTTTCGATCCACGCAAGACGTTCGGGTGATGGCATGACCGATCCGATGCTTTCCATCCGCAATCTCGATGTTTCCTTCCAGTTGGGGGAAAGGCGGATCGATGCCGTGCGGGACGTCAGCTTCGACATCGCACCGGGGGAAACGCTGGCACTGGTTGGGGAATCGGGGTCGGGCAAATCGGTAACCGCATTGTCGGTGTTGCGGCTGCTGCCCTACCCTTCAGCGTCCCATCCCAAGGGCCAGATTCTGTTCAAGGACACCGATCTGCTTACGGCGGGCGACAAGTTGCTCCGCACCGTGCGCGGCAATGAGATTTCGATGATTTACCAGGAGCCGATGAGTTCGCTCAATCCGCTCCACACCATCGAGCGACAGGTCAGCGAAGTGCTGTCCGTGCATCAAGGGCTGGGTCGGAGCGCAGCACGCAAACGCGTGCTGGAACTTCTTGATGCTGTGGGCATTCCTGAGCCTCAAACGCGCCTCGCGTCTTTCCCGCATCAGCTATCGGGTGGCCAGCGCCAGAGAGTGATGATTGCCATGGCGCTGGCTTGCGAACCCGCCTTGCTTATTGCCGATGAACCGACAACCGCGCTCGATGTAACAGTGCAGGCACAAATTCTCGATCTGCTCAAATCGGTGCAACGGCGGATGGGCATGGCCATGCTGTTCATCACCCACGACCTCGGGATCGTGCGCCGGATGGCCGACAAGGTCTGCGTGATGCAAAATGGCGAAATCGTCGAGAGAGCCGATACCGAAACGCTGTTTGCCCAGCCCCAGCATGCCTATACCAAACACCTGCTTTCGTCCGAATTATCCGGCATGGAGCCAGGTGTCGCCATGATTGGCAAGCCGGTTATGGCAGTGAGTGACCTCAAGGTCTGGTTTCCCGTAAAGCGCGGGCTGTTCAAGCGGACCGTCGGTCATATCAAGGCCGTCGACGGGGTCGATCTGGTCGTCAGGCGCGGCGAAACGCTTGGCGTGGTGGGAGAGTCCGGATCGGGAAAAACCACGCTGGGGCTCGCCATGCTCCGCCTGATTTCATCGGAGGGACGGATCGTTTTCCTGGGCGACGACATCGCAGGAAAGAAGTCGCGTGCAATGCGGGACTATCGCGCCGATATGCAGGTGGTCTTTCAGGATCCCTACGGCTCGCTTTCGCCGCGCATGAGTGTTGGCGACATCATCGCCGAAGGCCTGGCCGTCCATTTCCCACACATCAAGGCGCGGGAGCGGGACGAGAAGGTCAAGGCTGTGCTGACCGAAGTCGGGCTGGAGCCGGAAATGCGGCATCGCTATCCGCACGAATTTTCCGGCGGGCAGCGCCAACGGGTCGCCATTGCCCGAGCGCTGATCCTCGAGCCCAAATTCATCGTATTGGACGAGCCGACATCGGCGCTCGACATGAGCGTTCAGGCGCAAATCGTCAAGCTCCTGCGCGACCTGCAGGCGCAGCATGGGCTGACCTATGTCTTTATTTCGCACAATCTGAAGGTTGTGCGGGCGATCGCCAACGCGATCATCGTGATGCAGGATGGAAAGATCGTGGAACGGGCTGAAACCGAGACATTGTTTGCCGCGCCCGAGCACCCCTACACGCGTACGCTGCTGGCGGCCGCACTCGATGTGGCCATCCAATGAAATATTATCGCGCCCGCCATCGCCGTGGCGCATGAAACTTGCGCCGCGCATGGCCCGCTCCCGCAAAAGTGGTATCCACTTTTGGACAAAGCACACTAAGATCGACACGAAACCACCTTCGCCTTGAGAGGGGATCAAAGCCATGAAGACCTTTGTTGTTGCCGCTGCGCTACTCGCCGTCTTGCCGCTTTCGACCACGGCATTTGCACAAGAGGAAGAGGGCTGGGTGCACGCCGTCGCTCTCGATGGCACACCCAAATACGAAGCCGGCTTCGAGATGTTCGACTACGTCAATCCCGATGCGCCCAAGGGCGGAACGGTCCGGCTTTCAGCCCTTGGCGGGTTCGATACCTTCAATCCAATTCTGTCGCAGGGGGAGACGGCCACCGGACTGGGGCTCGTCTACGAGACGCTCATGACGCCCAGTTCAGATGAGAGCTCGGTTTCCTACGGATTGCTGGCAGAAGCCTTGCGCTATCCTGAGGATTTTTCTTCCGTAACCTTTCGGCTCAATCCGCGCGCGCACTGGCAGGACGGCGAACCCGTCACGGCCGAAGATGTGCTCTGGAGCTTTGAGCAGGTGGTGGAGATTTCTCCCATCTATTCGGAATATTACGCCTCGGTCGACGATGCCGAGATCACCGGCGAAAGCGAGATCACGTTCTATTTCAGCGAGACTGGCAACCGCGAGTTGCCTTACATCATGGGGCAACTTCTGGTGCTGCCCAGGCATTGGTGGGAGGGGGAGAATGCGCAGGGCGAGCCCCGCGACATCGGCGCCTCAACTCTCGAATTGCCAATGGGATCTGGCGCCTATGCCCTCTCCAGCTTCGATGCCGGTAGAACGGTGACCTTCACACGCGATCCCGACTATTGGGGCGCAGATGAACCGGTCAATGTGGGAATGTCCAATTTCGACGAGTACCGCATTGAATACTTCCGCGACACAACAGTCATGTTCGAAGCCTTCAAGGCCGATGAGTTCGACTGGTGGACCGAAAATATCGCGCGGCGCTGGGCCACGGGCTATGACTTCCCGGCCGTCAATGAAGAGCGTGTCGTGCTCGAGACCTTCGAAAACGGATACAATGCCTCCGGCGTGATGTGGGGCTTCGTGCCCAATCAGCGCCGGGAGAAATTTCAGGACCCGCGGGTTCGTGAGGCGCTCAATTACGCTTTCGATTTCCAGGAATTGAACCGGACGCTGTTTTACGAGCAGTATCAGCGCATCGATTCCTATTTCTTCGGCACTGACCTCGCCGCACCTGACGGCCCGCCAGCAGGTCTCGAGCTTGAAATTCTCGAGGAGGTGCGGGACCTCATTCCAGCCTCGGTGTTCGATGCGCGCTTTACCAATCCCACAGGGGGCACCGAGCAAGCTCTTCGCGACAATTTGCAGGAAGCGCTGAGGCTGTTCAATGAGGCAGGATACACGCTCGATGGGACGCAGTTGGTCGATGCCAATGGCGAGCAGTTCAGCTTCGAAATTCTCTCTTACGACAACACCATCGAACCGGTGGCCTTGCACTGGGCCGAAAATCTAAACGCGATCGGCGCCAATGTGACCCTGCGGGTCGTCGATACGCCTCAATACACAAATCTCGTGCGCTCGTTCGATTATGACGTGATCTATACGCGCTGGGCGCAATCGCTCTCTCCCGGAAATGAGCAGCGCTATTTCTGGGGCTCTTCATCGGTCGATGAACTCGGTTCGCGCAACTATGCGGGCATCTCCGATCCGGGTGTCGACGCGCTGATCGACAGAATCGTTCTGGCGCCGGACCGCGAAACCCTGGTTGCAGCCACCCATGCCCTTGACCGGGTCTTGCTGGCGATGAACAACGTGGTGCCCAGCTATACGATCACTTATGCCCGCACAGCACGCTGGGACCGGTTCAGCCATCCCCAAACCCTGCCCGAATTCTCAATCGGTTTTCCCGATGTCTGGTGGTGGGATGAGGAAAAGGCGGCTGCGACCGGCGGCAATTCCCAATAATTGGAATGACCCGCGCCGCGCAGGTCATCAAACACAAGCTTTGGAAAGTCTGACCATGGCTCAGGACGTCATCGTCATCGGCGCCGGTATCGTCGGCGTATCGACCGCAATTCACCTGCTTCGGCGCGGTCGAAGCGTGTTGCTCATCGACAAGAGCGAGCCGGGCCGGGAAACCTCGTTCGGCAATGCCGGCATCATCCAGCGCGAGGGGGTTCGTCCTCACGCCTTCCCGCGCGATCTGGCAACATTGATGCAGGTGGGGCTGCACCTTTCGACCGCCGCACGCTACGATCCGTTTGCCCTGCCCCGCGTCACGCCTGCCCTTATGCGCTATTGGTGGAAATCGTCACCCGGTCACTACAGCCATGTGGTCAGGAGTTACGCACCTCTGATCGCCCGGTCGATCGAGGAACATTCCGACCTCATCACAGCCTCTGGCGCCGAGGACCTGGTCATCAGGAAGGGTTGGTATCTGGCGTTCAGGACCGACGAGAAACTCAAGGCCGAGGCGGCAAAGGCAAAAAAGGATCTCGAGCTCTATGGCATCAATCACAAGGTGGTCGATGGCACCGAAATGGCCCGGATAGAGCCTGACTTTACGGAACGGCTTGCGGGGGCGATCCACTGGACCGATCCATGGACAATCCGCAATCCGGGCGCTCTGGTTGCCAAGTATTTCGAATTGTACAAATCGATGGGCGGCCAGTTTATTGGCGGAGAGGCGTCGGGACTCGAACAGGACGGCAACAACTGGTCCGTCACGGTCGCAGATACCCGTTATAGCGCGCCCGAAGTCGTTGTCACACTTGGCCCCTGGGCGCCCGAAGTTCTCGAGCCGCTCGGGTATCGGCTGCCGCTGTTTGTCAAGCGCGGCTACCACATGCATTACGGCACCCAGGATGGTGCGATCCTGAACAACTGGCTGATCGATGCGGAAATCGGGTATTGTCTGGCGCCGATGGAAAAAGGGGTTCGTCTTACCACCGGGGCCGAGTTTGCGCTGCGCGATGCAGCGCCCACCCCCATCCAGCTTGGCCGCGCCGAAGCCAAGGCACGGGCACTTTTCCCGCTCGGTGAGCGGCTCGATCCGCAGCCCTGGAAAGGGGCCCGCCCCTGCACCCCCGACATGATGCCGATCATCGGGCCAGCGCCAAAGCATCGTGGCCTGTGGGTGGGTATAGGCCACGCCCACCACGGCTTTACGCTGGGCCCGGCCACCGGGCACCTGCTGGCCCAAGCCATGACCGGGGAAAAACCGGCAATCGACATTACCCCTTTCGCAATGGATCGGTTTGCGGGAACGGTTCCGAGATAGGCTAGCTGGTCGCGCTCAGTTTTGGCTCAGTCTTCCTGGGAGTGAGCCGCGTGATCAACTCAAGCGCATCTCTTGCCGGGAGGGGCCTTGAGAACAGGAAGCCCTGAATCTCGTCACATCCGTGCGAGCGAACAGCATCGAGTTGGGCTTCGGTTTCGACGCCCTCGGCTGTCGTTGCCATGCCCAGACTGCGCCCCAAAGCGATAACGGCCTTGATGATCTCGAAGTTGGCGTCGGTGGATCCGACGTCTTCGATGAAAGAGCGGTCGATCTTGATCTTGTCGAATGGAAAGGCGCGCAGGTATGAAAGCGAGGAATAGCCAGTTCCGAAATCGTCCATTGAAATGCGGATACCCATGGCGCGCAGGGCGTGGAGGGTTTCCAGGGTCTGATCGGAATCGCTGAGCAGCACGGATTCCGTTATCTCAAGTTCGAGGCGGCTTGCCGGCAGGCCCGCTTCTTCCAGTGCGCGCTGCACGCATTCCAGCAGCCGATGGCTCTTGAATTGCACCGACGAAAGATTGACTGCGACACGGATATTGGCGGGCCAGGTGGCCGCTGTCAGGCAAGCCTGTTTGAGCACCCATTCTCCCAGTTGCACGATAAATCCGATTTCCTCGGCCACGGGGATGAACTCAACCGGTGAGATGAAGCCCATCTCCGAGTGTTCCCAGCGCAACAGGGCTTCCATGCATGAAATCCGGTTGCTCTCCAAGTCCATGAGTGGCTGGAAAACCAGCCTGAATTCGTCGCGGGTCAGCCCCAGCTTAAGTCCGCTTTCGATGGCGCGACGATGCTGCATGGCCGCGTCCATGCCCTTTTCGAAAAAGCGATAATTGCCTCGGCCATCGCTCTTGGCGCGATACAGGGCGAGGTCGGCATTTTTCATCAGCGTCTCGCCATTCGCGCCATCGGTGGGTGCGACCGCAATGCCGATCGACGTGCCTATAATGACACGATGTCCCTCTATTTCCATAGGCTGGCCGATCGAAGCAATCAGGCGCTCGGCGAGAGCGGCGGCATCGTTTGGGCTCTTGAGCGGGCCGGCCAGCATGGAGAATTCATCGCCACCCAGCCGGGCCGCGCATTCATGTTCCCGCTTTGCGTGGTTGATCCGTATCGCGACTTCCTTGAGAACCGCATCGCCCACGCCGTGTCCGAGCGTATCGTTGATGATCTTGAAGTGGTCGAGGTCGAAGCACAGCACTGCCATGGTTTCACCGCGACGTATGCGGGATTCCGCCATAGCCATTTCTTCGGCAAACAGCGTGCGATTGGGCAGATCGGTCAAGGCATCGTGGCGGGCCAAGTGGTGAATGCGTGCCTCGGACCGCCGCTGCTCGGTGATGTCCTGATGGGTTTCGACCCAGCCACCATCTTCCATTGGCTGATGCACCAGCGAAATGATCTGGCCATTCTCGAACTCGCAAATATCCACGCTGCGCTTTCGATCAGTAATCGTTTGCACGCGACGCTGAAGAAAGGCCATGGGCCCATCCTTGGGACGCATGCCGTTCTCGAAGCGATAATCGAGAATGTCTGTCAGCAAGGTTCCGGGCTGTTGCAGGCCCTGGGGAAGATCATAAAGCATTGCGTAATTGGCGTTGCAGATAACCAGCTTGTGATCTGCATCGATCATGCACAGCCCGTGGGCCATATTGTCGACGGCGGTTTCGAAGCGAACCGCCTGTCGGGCCAGATCGGCTTCACGTTTGGAAAGTGCCGTCAGATGATCGTGCGCATCGGTGATGTCCTCGTGAGTAACCATCCAGCCCGTCCCATGCCGACCAGTATAGGTGGTGCGGATCGTACGATCACGAAGATGCTGCTCATATTGAATGGGTGTCTCGCGACGCTTTTGCCGTTCGAATCGGCCCAGCATCGCTTCGTGGAGCTCGTCGACGCTGTAGCCGAAATAATTTCCGGCATCGATTACTGCTCGGCAGCAATCGCGGAGCGTCATGCCCGCTGCAAGCGCGTCGGGTGGCAGACCGAATGTCCAGGCGTAGCGGGAATTGAACAATTCGAGCGTCAGATTTTCGCTCCAGACGCACAACCCATAGGGCATGGACTCCAGAGCCGCATCCACCGCATGCGTATTGCTCATCCCCTTGCCATCCGGCATCCACTCGTCCCCCAAACCGTCCCCAAAACTGGTCGGGCATCATGGGGCGCACCCCTGAAACAAGAATGAATCCTGTTGGTGAATTTGCGGATTTCACACTGAACGCCGCCAGTCGGTTAATCGCCGGTTACGGAACCGAGTGGCGGGTTCCGCGTTTCATGCCTGCATTCAATGTCTTTCTTGCTTAAGCATTTTTTGGAGAATTTGATGAGCCGCAATACGCTTTATCTTCTGCTTGGCGCTCTGGTCGTTGTGGTTATCGGCCTTGCCATTTACGCCTACCAACAGGAATCCCAGCCTGACGGTGTTCAAATCGAACTCAACGACCAGGGCCTGTCCGTCGAGGGCAACTGACCCCAGTCGGTTCGGTTGGCATTTGGCATAATGACGCTTTTCCCTGACCTTGTGTCCCGCTATTGAGTGCATAAAGATGCTCAATGGTGGGAGAGGCGGGGCGAATGGGTTTTACGGCGCAGACAATTGAAGAGCTGAAGGCACGTGCGAAGCGACGCGTACCTCGGATGTTTTTCGACTATGCCGATTCCGGATCGTGGACCCAAAGCACCTACTTCGCCAACGAAGCAGACTTTGCTAAAATAAAGTTTCGCCAGCGTGTTGCCGTCGACATGACCAATCGCTCGCTGGCCTCGACAATGATCGGGCAAGACGTCGCGATGCCTGTCGCCATAGCGCCCACCGGTTTTGGGGGTATGCAGCACCCCGACGGTGAAATTCTCGGCGCCAAAGTGGCGCGCGCTTTCGGCATACCGTTCACTTTATCAACGATGAGCATCTGCTCGATCGAGGACGTTGCAGAGGCTACCGACGGTGCCCCGTTCTGGTTCCAGCTCTATGTGATGCGCGACCGGCAATTCATGTATAATCTGATCGACAGAGCCAAAGCCGCCAATTGTTCGGCCCTGGTCCTGACGCTCGATCTGCAAATCCTGGGGCAACGGCACAAGGACGCGCGCAACGGACTTTCGGCCCCTCCCCGTGTGAATCTCAACACCATCTGGCAATTGGCCTCCCGGCCGCAATGGTGCCTGTCGATGCTCAGAACACGACGTCATACCTTCCGCAATATCGTGGGCCATGCCGATAATGTTGGCGACGTTTCTTCTCTGGCTTCGTGGACGGCCGAGCAATTCGACCCCAAGCTCAATTGGTCCGATATCGAATGGATCAAGGAGCGCTGGGGCGGGAAGCTGATATTAAAGGGCATCATGGACGCCGAAGATGCGCGCATGGCGGCCGCTTCGGGCGCGGACGCGATCATCGTATCCAATCATGGCGGACGACAACTGGACGGCGCACCATCGTCCATAGCGGCCCTGCCTGGCATCATTGAAGCCGTGGGAGACAAAATCGAAGTTCATATGGATGGTGGCATCCGCTCGGGTCAGGACGTCATGCGAGCACTGTGCCTGGGCGCCAAGGGCGTCTATATTGGACGCCCCTGGCTCTATGGTCTTGGCGCCGGCGGCGAAACAGGGGTCGAACAGGCGCTCGATATCATCCGCAGGGAACTCGACGTTACCATGGCGCTTTGCGGCGAGCGGGACATCCGCAATGTGGGCGAACACAATCTTATAAATCCGGGTGTCTTTTCATCATGATGCGCGCTTATCTTCCCGCCATGCCCCCCCATATTATCGAGCGGGCCGTCAAAGCTGCATTTCTTGAAGATCTGGGAGAGGCGGGCGACATCACCTCCCAGGCAACGATCGGCCCGGACGCAAAGGCGGTCGCGACCATCAATGCGCGCGGCGTCGGCGTGATTTGCGGGCTCGAGTGCGCGATTGCCGCTTTTTCGCTGATCGGACCGGGCCTGGACACAACAAGATTTGTTGCCGATGGCTCCATGGTCGCGGCGGGAGAGGCCATTCTTGAGGTGCGCGGCAATGCGCGCAATCTGCTGGCAGCCGAGCGCACCGCGCTCAATTTTCTGACCCATTTGAGTGGCATCGCAACTCTGACCCGAGACTTCGTGCTCGAGACCAAGGGCACCAACGCCCACATCTGCTGCACGCGAAAAACGACGCCGGGCCTACGAGCACTGGAAAAATATGCCGTCCGCTGTGGCGGCGGCCACAATCATCGCTTCGGTCTGAACGATGCCATCCTCATCAAGGACAACCATATTGCCGTCGCTGGCGGCGTATCTGCGGCGATAGCGGCTGCTCGAGCCTTTGCCGGTCATCTTGTCGCGATTGAAGTCGAAGTCGATACGCTCGACCAGCTCCAGCATGCGCTGGACGCCGGTGTGGCCGCGATCCTTCTTGACAATATGGATCAAGACACACTGGCCCGGGCCGTTGCCATCACGGCAGGACGGTCCAAGCTGGAGGCTTCGGGCAATGTTACGCTTGAACGCGTTGCCGCCATCGCCCGGACCGGCGTCGACTACATCTCGACCAGCCGGATCACAAGTGCATCGGTCCCGCTGGACCTCGGGCTCGACATAAGCATCGATTAACGCCGTTTTCTCATTCGAGCGTAAGAACTTTCATCGTACACGAACTGATCGAGGTGCGACTCTTCGTCGTATATCTTGGCAAGCGCGGCGGCTTAATATATAGCGCCATCATATTCTCGTTCAGCATATGATTGATAGAACATGAACGTTCGCACCCTATGCCTCTCCTTCCTCTATACTCAGGATGCGAGCGGCTATGAAATTCGAAAGCTTTGTACCGAAGGCGGCGGCGCTTATTTCGTCGAGGCCAGCTTCGGCTCGATCTATCCCGCGCTCGCCAAGCTCGAAGACGATGGGCTCGTAACCTCGCGGATAGAGCATCAGGATGGAAAGCCATCCAAAAAAATCTATTCCATTACCGAGACCGGCCGGACTGCTTTCTGTGATGCGCTGCATGAACCTTTGGGAGACGATATCTTTCGCAGCCCTTTCCTGCTTTTTGCCCGTTTTGCGCACCTGCTTGATGCCGATCTGGTCAGATCACGTATCGAGGACAGGCTCGCCTATCTCGATTCCCAGATTGCCGAGCTCAAAGAGCTGCAACGGCAGGCCGACTCCTGTGACGACACGAGCCATGCCAACGACGCATGGGTGATCGGCCATGGCATAACCTGCCTTGAAGTTGCGCATCGGCATCTCCATACCCACATGAATGCCTTAATTGCCTCAGCGCGACCAAATCAAGCGCGCCTCGGGCAGCAAGCAGCAGAATAGAGGGCGCTGTTTAATGCAATTTCTTAAATCTTTCGGTTTGTCACTTTTCATTCTTGCCGGCGCCGCCATTTGGCTGGGCACCGGGTCGTTCGTGATGGGCGGACAGGGCCCTGGAAACGGCGAACGCTCGATTATCGGCCTGATTGAAGGCGATGATCATGGCCCAATTTCGACGGCGTTGGCTGAGGCCGGCGTGCTTCCCGAACATTCCGAGGAGGAAGTCGAAGAGGCCCGGATGACGGTTGCCGAGCGGGTGGCCGAGACGAACGGCGCTTCGGGTGCCTCGGTATCGGTTCGCACACAGACATTCGAGCTCCAGCAAATGCCGATTGAAGTCAAGCTGCGCGGCAGGACGACGGCAGCAGCCAATGTTTCGGCGGTCGCCGAAACCGCGGCGGTGGTGGAAACGGTCCACGTCGAGAAGGGTGACCAGGTGCAAGCCGGTGATCTGTTGTGCTCACTGGCGCCCGGAACACGCGCCGCGGCGGTCGCTCAAGCCGAAGCCGCTCTTGCGCAGGCGGAAGCCGGGCTTGCCCAGGCGCAACTCGACCTTGAAACCAACACTTCGCTGCGCGAACGGGGCCTGGCACCGGCCAATACGGCAAATTCGGTTCAGGTCGCTCTGGCCGGCGCCGAAGCGCAGGTTTCTTCGGCTCAGGCCGCGCTCGACAACGCCCGGGCCGAACTGGATCGTACGGAAATCGTAGCCGAGGTCTCGGGGCTGGTTCAGGCGCCCATCGCGACGCGCGGTTCCATGCTCTCGCAGGGCGGTGTATGCGCGACAATCGTTCAACTCGATCCAATCGTCTTCTCGGGGTCGGTCGCTGAAGCCAATATTACGCTGGCCCGGACGGGACTTGCTGCAACATTGCACACGGTGACCAATCAGGAAGGTACCGGTGAAGTGACATATGTGGCGGCCAGTGCGGACGACGCGACACGGTCTTTCCCGGTCGAAATCGAGTTCGACAACCCCGACTTTTCGATCCGCGAAGGCGTTACGGCCACCGCAACGGTCAATATGGGATCGATGCCGGGGCATCTGTTGCCTCAGTCGGTTCTGACATTGAACGATGAGGGCGTCTTGGGCGTAAAGTCCGTTCAGGACGGCATAGTCGCCTTTACTGCCGTTACAATCGTTTCAGACACCAGGGACGGCGTTTGGGTAACCGGGCTGCCCCAATCCATTGACATCATTACCATCGGCCAGGAATTCGTGATCGATGGGCAGACCGTGCAAACCGGGCAGGAAGCTGTCTCGGATGATACCACGGGTACCTCTGAAGAAGGCGCACCTGCATGACCAGCTTCATCGAGCGCATCCTGCGCATGCCCCGCGTCGTGATGACAATCATGGCGCTGCTGTTGCTCGCTGGCGGGCTCTCCTACTCGGTTCTGCCCAAGGAGAGCTTTCCGGCCATCGATGTCCCGTACCTCTATGTCTCGATAAGCCAGACCGGGGTATCGCCTCGCGATGCCGAAAACCTTCTGGCCAAGCCTGCCGAAGAAGAACTCAACGGGCTGGACGGCCTGGTGAACATGACATCGACTTCGACCACCGGCCACGCCTCGGTCATCCTCGAATTCGGTGCCAATGTCGAAACGGACCAGGCGCTGATCGACACCCGTGCCCGTATGGATGCCATCAGGTCCAACCTGCCCGATGATGCCAGCGATCCGACGGTGAACGAAATCGACATGGTTGGGTTCCCGATCATCTCGGTGGCCGTTTATGGCGATGTGCCCGAACGCGAGCTCGTCCGCCGCGCCGAAGAACTCCAGACGGCTCTAGAGGGTATTGGCGCGGTGCGCGAAGTCACCTTGTCGGGCGCGCGCGACGAAGTGGTCGAGGTGACAATCGATTTGATGCGCCTGGAGGCCTACAACCTCACGGCCAACCAGCTGTTCGATGCACTGGCCCGCAACAACCTCGTTGTCGCCGGCGGCACGATCAACACGGGTCAGGGTTCTTTCAGCGTTGAAGTGCCCGGCCTGATCACCAGTGCGCAGGATGTCTTTGAGCTTCCCATCAAAACGGATGGGAACAATGTCGTCACATTCGGCGATATAGCAAACGTCACGCGCACGCTCGAAGACGCAACCGAATACACCAATGTCAACGGATCCCCTGCCCTGATCCTTGGGGTGAGCAAGAAAGCGGGCACCAACATTATCGAAGTCTCGGACAGCGTTCGGGCGTTGACCGAGGAGACTGCCGCCAACTGGCCGCAGGGCGTTGGGCACAGCTTCTTTCTCGATCAGGCAGAAACGACGCTCGGCCTGTTCCGGTCGCTCGAAGCTGCGGTCCTGACGGCCGTCGCGCTGGTGCTGATAACCTGTATCGCGGTCTTGGGTGTGCGTGCGGCGTTCATGATCGGCATGTCGATCCCGCTGTCGTTCATGATCGCATTTCTCTACATGCAGATGACCGGGATGACCATCAACATGATGGTCATGTTCGGGCTGGTTATTGCTGTGGGCGTCCTGGTCGACGACCCCGTGGTGGTCGTCGAATATGCAGAGCGAAAGCTGCAGGAAGGTGTCTCCAAGAAGGAAGCCTTCATTCAGGCGATGCACAAGATGTTCATACCGGTGATCGGTGCAACGGCAACGACGCTTGCCGCATTTGTGCCCTTGCTGTTCTGGCCCGGTATCATCGGCAAATTCATGACCGATCTTCCCACGATCGTGATTGTCGTTATGTCCGCATCGTTCGTTTCGGCCCTGATCTTCATGCCGGTTATCGGCGCGGCCATTGCCTCGAGCCATGTCGATCCCGAGCGCAAGGAACAAGCCGATATCGTCATGTACCCCGAGAAGTTCCACCCCAAGAAGGTAAAGGGACCGACCGGGCTTTACGTGCGCATGATGTCAGTTCTCCTGCGATGGCCAATCCCAACGCTTCTGGTTGGTTTCGGTATCGTGTTCGGCGTGTTTTTCGCCTATGCCGCCAACCCCACCGGAACCGAGGCGTTCCCGGCTTCCGAGCCTGAATATGCAACCGTCGCCGTGGTGGCCCGGGGCAATTATTCGCCGCAGGAAGTTCGTGACATGCTTGTCGAGGTGGAAGACGAATTGATGGAGGTTCACGGCATCCGTGACATCATCATGCAATTCGGTACGACCGGCGCGATGGGCACCATGCCACCCGATACCATCGGCAATTTCCAGCTTCAGCTCGTTGATTATAACAACCGGGTGCCGGCCGAGGAAATCTTTACCGATATCCGTGAGCGCGTTGCCGACATTTCCGGTCTGCAGGTTCAGGTCCTTGCCACCGAGAGCGGTCCTCCGGCCGGCAAAGACATCAACATGCGCGTGGAAAGCACCAACTACGACACGCTGGCGCCGACCGTTGAACGCATCCGCGACTATCTGGAGACCGAGCTACCCAATACCGCCGATATCGAGGACGGTCGCCCCTCACCGGGGATCGACTGGCAGGTTACCGTGGATCGCCTGGAAGCAGCTCGATACGGCATCGGGGTGCGCGAGCTGGCGCCCTACCTGCAACTTGTCACATCGGGCGTCAATCTGGGCACCTATCGCGATCAGGAAACGGGGGATGAACTCGACATCAAGGTCCGCCTTCCCGAGGATGAACGCACGCTGGATGCGCTCGATTCCATGCGGATTGCCACATCGCAGGGGATGGTGCCGGTTTCCAACTTCATTGAGCGCCAGGCCGTACCCAAGGTCGCCAATATCGAGCGGCGCAATCAGGTCTATGTAATGCCGATTGCAGCCAATCTGGTCAATCTGCCCGAAGGTGTCTATCCCGCTACCCGGGTGGCCGAGTTGCAGGCCTGGCTGGACGGCCAGGAATGGCCCGATGGCATTACCTTTGCCTTCGGCGGTGCCGAAGAGCAGATGGGCGACGCCAACGCGTTTATCGGTCAGGCGTTCGGTGCCGCATTGTTCCTGATCTTCCTGATCCTGCTGCTCGAGTACAACAGCTTCTATCAGGTGTTCGTAACACTCTCGACCGTGTTCATGTCGGTCGCCGGTGTCCTTTTGGGCATGCTGGCAACGGGTATGAGCTTTTCGGCCATCATGACCGGGCTCGGGGTGGTGGCGCTCGCCGGTATCGTGGTCAAGAACGGCATCGTTCTGATCGATACCTATAACGAGTACAACCGCGGGCAACAGGTCGAGCCGGTCACGGCAATGCTGCTTACGGCAGCGCAACGCGTCCGTCCGGTTCTGCTCACCGCGTTCCTGACTGCTCTGGGTGTTATTCCCATGTGGGCCAACGTCGAGTTCGACTTCCTGCGGCGTGAAATCGTCGTTGGCGGCATTGCGGGTTCGTGGTTCATCCACCTTTCGGCCGCCCTGGTGAGTGGGCTGTTCTTCTCGACCGCCCTCACACTGATCATGGTACCTGTGATGATTACAGCACCGAAGGTCATCAAGGGTCAGGTCGGCAGCGTGTTCAATTGGGTTCGTGGGCGCAGGGCCAATGACGCTATGCCTGCCGGCTTTGACGGCATGGCGATCGAGGTCGCCGGCGATGACGCGTCCCGACACATTGTCACCAAGGATACAGAACTGATCGAGCGCAACGAGAATGGCGTCACGGTTCTTTCCAGACGGCCCGCAGCCGAATAGCAAAAGGCCCCGCCAGTGCGGGGCCTTTTTTATTCTACAGCTGTTCGGAAGGCTTTCGCACGACAAACCCGTCGGGATCTTCCTGAGCTGCCCGAAGACGCTCGCTGGCTTCGGCGGCCTCACGCTGGCGGTTCCACATCTGGGCATAAAGGCCATTGCTGGCCAGAAGCTCATTATGCCTGCCACGCTCGGCGATCACGCCATCGCGCAACACGATGATTTCGTCGGCATCGACGACGGTCGACAACCGATGCGCTATGACAAGCGTAGTCCGTCCCCTGGCGACCGTATCAAGCGCGGACTGGATCTCGCGCTCGGTATGGGTATCAAGCGCCGAGGTCGCCTCATCGAGTATCAGTATGGGTGGCGCCTTGAGAATTGTGCGGGCAATCGCCACGCGCTGTTTTTCGCCGCCCGAAAGCTTGAGGCCGCGCTCACCAACCTGCGTTTCATACCCATTAGGCAGACTGTCAATGAAATCGCCGATCTGCGCCATCCGCGCCGCCTCCCGCACCTCCTCGTCGGTGGCGTCGGGGCGGCCATAGCGAATGTTGTAGGCAATTGTGTCGTTAAACAACACGGTATCCTGAGGCACCATGCCAATAGCGGCACGAAGTGAAGCCTGGGTCACGTCCCTGACATCCTGTCCATCGATCGCGACCCGGCCTGAAATCACATCGTAAAAGCGATAGATCAGCCGCGAAATCGTCGACTTGCCCGCGCCCGAGGGCCCCACGACAGCGATGGTCTTGCCCGCCGGCACCTCAAAGCTCACACCCTTGAGTATGGGACGGTCCGGGTCGTAGTGGAAATAGACGTCCTCAAAAGAAAGGACCGGCCCGCTGATTTCAAGCTGGTTCGCGTCCGGCTTGTCCTCGATCTCCGGATTTTGATCGAGCAGAATGAACATGGCTTCAATGTCGGCCAGGCCCTGGCGTATCTCGCGATAAACAAATCCGATCTGGTTGAGCGGCCTGTAAATTTGCATCATGAAAGTGTTGAGGAGCACGAAATCACCCACGGTCAAATCGCCGCTCATCACGCCAAGCGCTGACATGACCGAAAGGGTAATCATCCCGATCCAGAAGATGACCCCCTGCCCGAAATTGAGCCAGCCCAGCGAGGTCCAGATGCGAATGGCGGCGCGCTCGTAGCCGGACATGGCCTTGTCGAAACGGCTCGCCTCGAGATCCTCGTTGCCGAAATACTTGACCGTCTCGAAGTTGAGCAGGCTGTCAATCGCCTTGGCGTTCGCGTCCGTATCACTCTCGTTCATGTCCCGGCGGATGGCGATGCGCCAGTTCGAAGCGCGCACGGTAAAAACCATGTAGAGAACCACGACAGAGGCAAGGACCAGCACATAGGCGATGCCAAACAGCCAGCCGAAGATCACACCGACAATCACGAACTCGACAAGCGTCGGGGCCGTGTTGAGCATGGTGAAACGCACTATGGTCTCAATGCCCTTGGTGCCGCGCTCGATGACCCGGCTCAACCCGCCGGTCTTGCGCTGCAAATGAAAGCGCAGCGAAAGGCGGTGCACATGGGTAAATGTGCGGTAGGCGAGCTGGCGCACGGCATTCTGCCCCACCGAGGCGAACAGAATGTCCCGCAATTGCTGGAATCCGGTATCGACGATCTGGCCGATGCCATAGGCAACAACGAGGATGATGGGCACAGAGAGCCCGAGCAGGACCGCGGTTTCAGGCCCGGAACTATCCAGCGTGTCGATGATACCCTTATAGGCAAACGGAACCAGCGTACTCGCTACCTTCGCCAGCAACAGAGCGCCGATTGCAAGTAAAGCCCGCATCCGCAGGTCCGGTCGATCGGCGGGCCATATATAGTCCCAAAGGTTGCGAATCGTGGAAAGCAAAGCGCCTTCGTCGGCGCTGACGGTTGATCTGGGCGCCTTGGCCATCAAAAATGCTCCGGTATAGAGGAGGGACGGCTATCGGAACCGCCAGAGACAGATTCAGGACGCTTGAGCCGGCTGGCGGTCACAGAGCAGGCCTGACGCATCCAACCCGGCGACATAGTCGCCCACCGCCCGATTGAACGCCGTGAGCCGATCTGTCCGAACGCAATAATTGTTGCGGGTGCCCTGTGCACGGCGTTCGATTATGCCCGCATCGAGCAAGACCTTGAGGTGTTGGGAAACGGTGCTTTGCGCCAGTGAAAGACAGTCGGTCACATCGTTGCAACAGCAATTTTCGGCGCGCTTCGCCAGAATACGCAAAATCTCCAGCCGAACAGGATGCCCCAGGGCCCGCATCAATATAGCAATATCGTCTTCATGCATGACTGCAGCTTCCATCGTAATTTAACGATAGAGGAAATGCGGTACCGGTGCAAGCCAGCACCAGCGGGAGCTGAGCGGAGAATTTCATCTCCCCGCACAAACGATCATTGCCGGGAGGAGGCAGCGTCGTCCGCCTCTCCGATAACTTCATCGGTGCCCGGGAGGTCAAAGACCTGACCCGGATAGATGAGGTCGGGATTGCGGATCTGATCGGTGTTGGCCTCGAATATCTGAGTATACCGAATGCCTTCGCCATAGACCCGACGCGCGATGGTCCACAGATTGTCGCCCTGCCGGATGATTGCCAATCCCGTTGCCGTTCGATTTCCGTCGCTCACGCCAACCAATGTCGGAATGGCAGGTTCAACCGTTTCAGCAGGTTCGGCGAGCTCGCCTGATCCCGTCGGCTCGACCGTCTCAGCCGGTTCCGCGCTCTGGGCCGGTTCGGCCGTTGGCGCGGGCGGTTCTGCTGCGTCGGAGGTGACGGGTTCTGGAGCATCTGGCGTCTCGACATCCCCCCTGGCCGACAGGTCTGCTTCCTGGCTCTGCGCGGGGCTGGCGCCAACGGTCTCGGTTTCGCGCTGTTCAGCCACGACAATGTCTTCGTCAACAGCCTCAGGAAGTTCGAGGATGAAATCGACCTCGGC
>NZ_CAXAXY010000005.1:0-74682 GCF_963972885.1 uncultured Pelagibacterium sp.
CCCGCCGAACGGCGATCCGCGCCAACCATTCGGCGACCCACCTTCTGCACGAGGCGTTGCGCGAAGTGCTGGGCAGCCATGTTGCGCAGAAGGGCTCGTTGGTTTCGCCCGACCGGTTGCGGTTCGACTATTCGCACACCAAGCCGATGAGCGAAGCGGAGATCGCCGAGGTCGAGCGCATGGCCAATGCCATCGTGCTGCAGAACGCGCCTGTCGAAACGCGGCTGATGGCCGTCGACGATGCGGTCAAAGCCGGGGCCATGGCGCTGTTTGGCGAAAAATACGGCGACGAGGTGCGCGTGGTCTCCATGGGCACGTCGCTGGATGGAGAAAAGGCGGGCAAGACCTATTCGATGGAATTGTGCGGCGGCACGCATGTGCGGCGCACCGGCGACATCGGGCTGGTCAAGATCGTCCAGGAAAGTTCTGTCGCAGCGGGCGTGCGGCGTGTCGAGGCGCTGACCGCCGATGGCGCACGGGCCTATCTCAACGAGCAGGAAGATCAGCTCAAGACGGTCGCTGCGGCGCTCAAGGTGTCGCCGCGCGATGCGGTGTCGCGGGTCGAAGCGCTGGTGGAAGAACGGCGGGCACTGGAGCGGCAGGTCGCCGATCTGCGCCAGAAGCTGGCCATGGGCGGCGGCGCTGCCAATGGGGCGGCCAGCGAAACGATCAATGGCGTGACCTTTATGGGGCGCGTGGTCGAAGGACTGCAGCCCAAGGATTTGCGCGGGCTCGTCGATCAGGGCAAAAAGCAGATCGGGTCGGGGATTGTTGTCATCGTGGGCACGACCGAGGATGGCAAGGCCGGCATTTCGGTGGGCGTGAGCGACGATCTTGTGTCGCGTTACAGCGCCGTCGATCTGGTGCGGATCGGCTCGACGACGCTCGGCGGGCAGGGCGGCGGCGGTCGTCCCGACATGGCGCAGGCCGGTGGCCCCGACGCCTCGCAAGCCCAGGCGGCGGTTGATGCCATCAAGGCTCATCTGGGCGCCTGATCGCCTCTATCAAACGCATAAAAATGGCCCCGTGAGGGGCCATTTTCGTTACCGCGAAACGCTCAGAACGATGCCTTGAGGCTGGCGCTGATGGCGAGGACCGAGCCGCGGTCCCAGCTTTCGTTCTGCAGATTGCTGCCGGGCGCGATTGTCGAATAGGACACGCCGCCGGAGAACTCGACGCTCTCGGAAATGTCGTAGGCCGCGCCCAGGGTTGCGCCCCAACGGTCGGTCTGGGTGCCGTTTTCCAACACGCCCGCATTGTCGACCGAGGCGGTGCCGCGATCCCATGTAACCGTGCCCAGCACGGTAAGCTCGGGAGTCAGTGCGTGCCCGACCCCGCCGGTCACCGTCCAGCCATCGCGATAGTTGAGATCGGTGCTGATGGGACCGGCATTTGTACTGACAGCAAGTGTATCGACCACCGACCAATCGACCCATTTGACCGAGCCGAGCACGAGCCACCCCGGCGCAACGCCGGTCTGGGCCTTGAGCTCGATCGATTGCGGGGCGGTGACATTGGCGCTGGCCGGGCCGGAGAACGGGGTGCCGTCCAGGGCCGTGCCATCGAGGTCATAGGAAACGGCGGAATTGTAGATTGCGCTGACGCGCAGGGCGATCTCTTCGATTTCATAGGCAACACCCAGCCGCCAGCCGGCCGACATGCCGTCGATATCGATGGGGGCCGTAATGCCCAGAGCCGTGGGGACGGTGGCAGTGTAGCTCAATTGCTGGGCCGATATGCCGCCGATGATGCTGGCAACGCCGGGGCCGACGTCGAGCCCGTAAGCGCAGGTCAGGCCGATGTCATTGGAACTTATGCGCTCGCGCACGGCCTGGCTGGTGGCGAAGGCATAGGCCCTGTCGCGATCGGTGCCCGAACCGAACGGGTTCTGTGCCGAGACCAGGCATGAGGTGTTGTCGATAATCTCGCCGCTTATGCCGAAATTGTAGTGAACGCGGCTCGGTGACGAGGACACCGTGGTCCCCGGGTAGCCGGGATTGGTAATGGCGTGATCGATATCGACATAGGTGATCGTGCCTTTGGCGGCATAGGTCGCCGGATCGAAGATCATGTCCCAGTTGTAGCCATTGGCTTCCAGACCCCCGGCCTGGGCGGAGCCGCCGACGGCCATCAGGCCCAAAAGGGCAAGTGCATGGGAACGCTTGCGTGGTGCACGCATTGAGTAACTCTCCTCCTGGAGCCGTTCGGGATCTGATTGACTCAGATCCTTGGCTCCAACCTTTGTTTTGTCGCGTGTCCGAACCGCAAAAACGTCTTGCCGGACATGCGCGGGATTGTCCTGACGCGTCCCTCCAACACGCCGACGCCATAAGCCCTATCGTTATCGATAGCGCTATGACGCTTACGTCAACAATCGCTGCGTTCCCCGTCCCGGTCAATTGCCCCGAAGCGGATTTGGTCAAAAATGTGTCACAAATGCACATCCGCAACAGCGCCGTGCGAGACTGCAGGCAAAAGAAAAGCCGCCCCGAGGGGCGGCTTTGGCAGCTGTGTACGGCTTGATGACGGTTACGCCATGGCCTTTTGCAGGTTGGCGTCGATGGCGTCCAGGAACCCCATTGTGGTGAGCCAGGGCTGATCAGGGCCAACCAGAAGCGCCAGATCCTTGGTCATCTTGCCCTGTTCGATCGTGTCGACGGTGACCTTTTCGAGCGTGGCGGCGAAGGTTGCCAGTTCGTCATTGCCGTCGAGCTTGGCGCGGTGGGCAAGGCCACGGGTCCAGGCAAAGATCGAGGCCGTGGAATTGGTCGAGGTTTCCTTGCCCTGCTGGTGCTGGCGGTAGTGACGGGTCACGGTGCCGTGGGCCGCTTCGGCTTCGACGGTCTGCCCATCGGGGGTCATGAGAACCGAGGTCATCAGGCCGAGCGAGCCAAAGCCCTGGGCGACGATGTCGGACTGCACGTCGCCATCATAGTTCTTGCAGGCCCAGACGTAACCGCCGGACCATTTGAGGGCCGCTGCAACCATGTCGTCGATCAGGCGGTGCTCGTACCAGATCTTCTTGGCTTCGTATTTTTCCTTGAACTCGGCCTGGAAGACTTCCTCGAAGATATCCTTGAAGCGGCCGTCATAGACCTTGAGGATGGTGTTCTTGGTCGAGAGATAGCAGGGGACGCCGCGCTGGAGGGCATAGTTGAGCGAAGCGCGGGCGAAGTCGCGGATCGACTCGTCGAGGTTATACATGGCCATGGCCACGCCCGAGGAGGGAGCGTCGAACACTTCATGCTCGATTTCCTGTCCGTCTTCGCCAACGAACTTGATGGAGAGCTTGCCTTTGCCGGGAAATCTGAAATCGGTGGCGCGGTACTGATCGCCATAGGCGTGACGGCCGACGATGATGGGCTGGGTCCAGCCGGGGACGAGGCGCGGCACGTTCTTGCAGATGATGGGTTCGCGGAAGATCACCCCGCCCAGGATGTTGCGGATGGTGCCGTTGGGCGAGCGCCACATCTTCTTGAGGCCGAATTCCTCGACACGGCCCTCATCGGGGGTGATTGTGGCGCATTTGACGCCGACGCCGTGCTTCTTGATGGCGTTGGCAGCGTCGACGGTGATCTGGTCGTCGGTTTCGTCGCGCTTCTGAACGCTGAGATCGTAATATTCAAGATCGATGTCGAGATAGGGGTGGATCAGCTTGTCTTTGATGGCCTGCCAGATGATGCGTGTCATCTCGTCGCCGTCAAGTTCGACGACGGGATTGGCGACTTTGATCTTGCTCATATATGTGTGCTCCTCGCGCGCAAAAACCCGGTTCGGCCAGCACGGGCCAGCCAAAGTTCGCGGTCCCTATAGCAGAGCATTGGAAAGGCGCAAAGTGTCTCGCCGCGAAGGGGGCTTGCCGAGCGGGGGTGGCACGGAGGTGAATAGTATAGTGTATTTACACATGTGTAATTACACTATAGGTTGCCGCCATGACCTTTGCCTTTTTCGATTGCCTCGTGCTCAACACCGTCATGGCGGCGCGGGCGCTGACGCGCCGGTACGACAAGGTGCTCCGGCCTTTTGAAATTTCGGTTGTCCAGTTTACCGTCCTTATGACGGTTCGGAACTCGCCGCGCATGTCGGTCAATTCGATGGCGGCACGAATTTCGATGGATCGGACGACGCTGCTGCGCAATCTCGAGCCACTCGCCAAACGCGGGCTCGTCGTCGCGGGACGCCCGGAAAAGGGCAATATCCGACACTATGAACTCACCGGGAAGGGCGCGGCGCTGCTTGACGACATCCTGCCGCTCTGGCGGGAGTCGCAGGTCGAATTGAGGGCGCTGGTGGCCGAGCCGGGGGCTGAGGATTTCCTTGGCGGGTTGCGTGCCCTTACCGCTGGTGAGGCTCGCGAGCACGCGGACGCCTGAAGGCCCGGACGGCATATCAATCCAGAACCATTGATGGAGACTTTCGATGCAAAGCGATGATCCGGTTGTTGTAACCGGGATGGGTGTGGTGTCGCCGCTTGGGGTGGGCGTTGCGACCAACTGGGAGCGGCTTATTGCCGGCAAGAGCGGGGTCGTGCGCAACGATCGCTTCGATACGACGGGGTTTGCCTCCCACATCGCCGGGCTGGTTCCCGACAAGACCAATGATCCCCAAGGGTTCGATCCAGCCGAATGGATCGAGCCCAAGGAAATCAAGAAGATGGATCTTTTCATCCAGTATGGGCTTGCCGCAGCGGCGCAGGCGCTCGATCAGGCCGGCTGGCACCCCCAGGACGATGCAGGGCAGCAGGCAACGGCAACGATCATCGCTTCGGGAGTGGGCGGGGAGCCGGTGATGGCGCAGGCGGCGCGCACCATTGCCGAAAAGGGGCCGCGGCGGCTCTCGCCATTCACCGTGCCCTCGTTCCTGGCCAATATGGCGGCGGGCTGGATTTCCATTGTGCATGGGTTTCGTGGGCCGATCGGTACGCCGGTTACGGCGTGCGCGGCGTCGGCCCAGGCGATCGGCGATGGCATGCGGCTGATCCTGACCGGTGAAGCCGAAGTTGCCGTGGTGGGTGGGGCCGAAGGATCGGTCGATCCCATATCAATTGGCGGGTTCGGCGCGTCGCGCGCTTTGACCTCATCCTATAATGACGAGCCGCACAAGGCCTCGCGGCCGTTCGACAAGGGGCATTCGGGGTTCGTGCTGGCCGAGGGGGCAGCGGTGCTGGTGATCGAAAAGCTCAGTCACGCCAGGGCGCGCGGGGCCGTGCCGCTTGCGGTCGTGGCGGGATATGGCACGTCGGCCGACGCCTATCATTTGACGGCGGGATCGCCGGATGGGGCTGGGGCTCAAGTGGCGATGCGCAAAGCACTGGCCATGGCGGGCATTTCTCCCGATGCCGTGGGCTATGTCAACGCGCATGCGACCGCCACGCCGGTGGGCGATGCGGCGGAATTGGCCGGCATTGGTGCGGTGTTCGGCGATCGGGGCAAGTCGCTGGCGATTTCGTCTACAAAATCGTCGACCGGGCATCTTCTCGGCGCGGCAGGGGGCATCGAGGCGATGTTCTCGGTGATGGCGCTGCGCGAAAACACGCTGCCTGCCACGATCAATCTCGACGATCCGGTGCCCGAGGGCGGGGACTTCGAGCTCGTGCCCAATACGCCGATCGCCAGGGAAGTGGACTATGTCATGTCCAACTCGTTCGGGTTCGGCGGGATCAACGCGACGCTGGTGTTCGGGCGGGCCTGACCTGTTTGGGCGGCAGGGTGGCCGTAAACGCCAGGCAGCGGTCGACCCATTGGGCGAGACCGCTGTCGGGTTCGAGCACGTCGCCATCGACTTCAACAAAGCCCGACATGGTCTTGGTGCCCATGGTCATGGGCTGGCAGCCGGGAAGGGTAAGAGCGTCCTCATAGCCGTCCTTGCCGACGCGGGCGAGCAGGGCTCCGTTTTTCATGATGCCGCAAACCATGTTGCCGTCGAGCATGAAGCAGCGTCCGCCGAACATCTTTTGTTCGGTGATGCCGGGAATGGGGGCAAGGCGCTCGCGGATTCGGTCTGAGAGGGCGTCGGCGATGTGGCTCATCTACATTCTTTCATGGGCCTCAATACCGGGGAGTTCAGGGTCCCATTGCGGGCGCTGTCCGGCATAAAGCACCATTGCGGGATTGAACCAGTCGGAATTGTCGAAGGCGCCGATGGCGATGCCGATCACGCCGGGAGCCGTGTTGCGTTCGGAAAACAGGGTGGAGCCGCAGGTTGGGCAGAACGAGCGGCGGCGTTCGCTGCCACTATCGGCAACGTTTTCGAACACGGCCGGTTGTCCGCTGACCGTCAGATCATCTGTCTTGAAGAATGCCTGAACGATGTGCCCGGTGCCGGTGAGCCGCCGGCAATCCTCGCAATGGCACTGGGCCATGCGGATGGGCGGTTCGGCGACCGTAAAGCTGATGGCTCCGCACAGGCAGCGGCCGGTTGCAAACATCAAAATCCTCCGTTGTCGCGATAGGTGTCGTAGTGTGGGAGCGTCTCGTCGAGGGTGTCCCAATCGAGATGGGTGCGCGAGAAAATCGCCTGACTGGGCGAAAACCAATCGGGTCGGTCGAACAGGCCGGCGGGAACCAGAGCCAAAAGCGGCGCACGGGCTGTTCTGGCAAAAAGGGGCGTTCCACATTGGGGGCAGAAATAGCGGGTGATCTCAGACCCGGAAGCGGCCTGGCGGGTATGGCCCTTGGTCTTGCCCGAAACGGCAACTGAATCGGTCGACATCAAGACGACGGCAGAGTGGCCCGTGCCGGTCGATTTGCGGCAATCGAGGCAGGAGCAGACCAGCATGGAGCGGACAGGCCCCTCGATCCGAAGGCTTACGGCGCCGCAGGCGCAACTGGCGGTTTCATCGAGGCTGAGTGTTGGCATCGGCGAAAGCTGGCACGAGCACGCTGACAAATCCAGCGCTATTGTTGCCATTGCGACCGGCAAGCATTAGTGCCTCAGCCTTCAACAAACGAGCGCCGGGCTAATGACTTTTTTCGCAATAGAAACCGAGAGGCTGATGCTGCGCAAATTCGCACCGTCAGATGCCGAAGCGACAGCCGCCTATCAGGGGCTGCCCGAAGTCGCACGCTACTGCATGTGGGAGCCGCGCTCGCTCGATCGCGTTCGTGAGCTGATCCCGCGCTGGATCGCCATGGATGGAACGGGCGAGAACAGCGAAGGCATTCAATATGCGGCCGTGCTCAAGGCGAGCGGAGCGCTGATCGGGGATGTGGTGCTGATGTTTGAGGATCGCGCAGCGCGGCAGGGGCAGATCGGCTATGTCATGAGCCCCCAATTTCAGGGCCAGGGCTATACGACCGAGGCGATGGAAGCGGTGCTGGCGGTGGGTTTTGAGCAGGTGGGCCTTCACAGGATTTCGGCGCGGTGCGATGCGCGCAACAGCGCCTCGTGGCGGGTTATGGAAAAGCTGGGCATGCGGCGGGAAGCGCATTTTCGCGAGCATGCGATCTTCAAGGGTGAGTGGGACGAGGAATTGGTTTACGCCATTCTCGAAGACGAATGGCGCGCGGCGCGGAAGGCAAACTGATGGCGGGGACCGACAGCAGCAAGGAATTTGCGTTCCGGCCCACGCCGGCGATCATTCTGGTCGAGCCCCAGCTTGGCGAGAACATCGGGGCTGCGGCGCGGGCCATGGCCAATTTCGGGCTTTGGGATCTGCGGCTGGTCAATCCACGGGACGGATGGCCGAACGAAAAGGCCACGGCATCGGCGGCCAAGGCGCTGCCGGTGATCGAGCGGGTGCAGGTGTTCGAGACGCTGACAGAGGCGATGGCCGATCTCAATCTGGTCCTGGCAACGACGGCGCGCAACCGCGAGATGTTCAAGCCGGTGATCGGGCCCGACGAAGCGGCGGACCGGCTTTCGACCCATATCGGGGGCGGGCAGAAGGCCGGGATTTTGTTCGGGCGCGAGCGCTGGGGGCTCAACAATGACGAGGTGGCGCTGGCCGATGCCATCGTGACGCTGCCGGTCGAGCCGGCCTTTGCCTCGCTCAACATTGCCCAGGCGGTGCTGGTTATTGCCTATGAATGGCGGCGCGCGGCGCTCAAGGATCAGCCACTGCCCTTTTCTGCCGATGAGGGCGAGCCGGCACCGCGCGGGCAACTGGCCGCGATGACTGAACAATTGGGCGAAGCGCTCGACCGGGCGGGGTTTTTCAAGACCCCGGCGAAGCGGCCCGGCATGATGAACAATATTCGCGCCATGTTCGCGCGCGGCGGGTTCAACGCGCAGGAGGTGCGCACGCTGCGCGGCATCGTTGCGGCGCTCGACCGGCGGCACGAGCGGCCCAATCCTGCTCGGCACAAGGACGAGGACGCAGACGATTTGTCCTGAGGTTGCCGTGCTCGGGTCTCGCAGCTAGGGTGGGACGCAAAACCCTCCCGTATTTCCAATCAGGTCTGTCATGGTCGCCACGCAATCTCCCGCTCCCAAAGCTGGAGCCGGTTCACCGCAAAGCGGGATGGCGCTTATGATCGCGGCGGTTCTTCTGGTGCCGATCAGCGATGCGATGTCGAAGAGCCTGACAGGCCTTCTCAGCCCGTTCGAGATCGCCTTCTGGCGTTTCGCGTTTCAGATGGTGATGCTGGGGCTGTTCATTGTGGTGATGCGCCGGCGGCTGGCGCGGGGGCCATGGGGGCTGATGCTTCTGGGCGGGGCGACGATGGCGATCGTGCTCTCCTCGCTGATCGGGGCGTTCGTCACCATGCCGATTGCCACAGCGATCGCGATCTTTTTCGTCGAGCCGTTGATCCTGACAGTGCTTTCGGGCCTGCTGCTGGGGGAAAAGACCGGCTGGCGGCGCTATGTGGCGGTGGCCGTGGGGCTGGTTGGCGCGGTCGTCGTCATTCGGCCGAGTTGGGATATTTTCGGCTGGGCGTCGATTCTGCCGCTGATCGCAGCGACTGGATTTGCTTCCAATGCGATCGTCATGCGCAAGCTGGGCCGGCATATGGACGCCATTTCGATGCAGTTCTGGTTTTCGCTGGTGGCGATGGTGTTGATCGGGGTCGGATTTGCGCTGCTGGGCCAGTTCCAGTTGGTAAGCTTTTCGGGCGGCATCGATACCAGCGGACCCTGGGGGTTGCTGGTGTTCATGGGCATGTTCTCGGGGCTGACCTTCTTTTTGTTTGCCGAAGCCTTTCGGCGTACACCGGCTTCGACGCTGGCGCCGTTCCAGTATATCGAGATCATCGGGGCGACGATCGTGGGGTATATCGTGTTCGGCGATTTTCCAGACCTGTGGACCTGGGTGGGCACGGCCATCATACTGGCCTCCGGGCTCTACGTCTTTCACCGCGAGCGCAGGGTCGCCCGCAGCGCTTGACTTTATGCGCTTTGCCCCCTAGAAACCGGCCATCCTGATCGGCTTTGTCCGTCAGGAAGCACCCGGGACCGTCGGTTTGCGTTTTTGGTCGGCTTTCGAGCCGGACCTGAAATTCACGTTTTTCGCACGGTCTGTCGGTTCTGCTTTCGGGCAGAACAGAGGAGGGCGCTGTCTTTTATCGGTTAGAGAATCCGTCCGGTCGATCCGGACGTCATTCTCCAATTTTTTGTGTCGCGCTTTCGAACCGCAAAAGTCTGCAACTTTTGCCGAAAGCGCTCTGATTTGAAAGGACAAGCGATGTCAAAACGTCATTCGCAGAAGCACAAGATCGACCGCCGTCTCGGCGAAAATATCTGGGGTCGTCCGAAGTCCCCGCTCAATGCCCGCGCCTATGGCCCCGGCCAGCACGGCCAGCGCCGCAAGAGCAAGCTTTCCGACTTCGGTATTCAGCTGCGCGCCAAGCAGAAGCTGAAGGGGTATTACGGCTCGATCACCGAAAAGGCCTTCAAGCGCGTTTACGCCGAAGCTGCACGTCGTCGCGGTGATACCGGCGAAAACCTGATCGGCATTCTCGAAAGCCGTCTGGACGCCATCGTCTATCGCGCCAAGTTCGTGCCGACCGTGTTCGCGGCGCGCCAGTTCGTCAACCATGGCCATGTTCAGGTCAATGGCAAGCGCGTCAACATTCCGAGCTACAACGTGCAGCCGGGCGATGTGATCTCGATCCGTGAGCGCTCCAAGCAGCTCACCATCGTTCTCGAAGCCGTCCAGCTCGCCGAGCGCGACGTGCCCGACTACGTCGATGCCGATCACTCCAAGATGACCGCGACCTTCGTCCGCGTCCCGACCCTGGGCGATGTGCCCTATCCGGTCCAGATGGAACCGAACCTGGTTGTGGAATTCTATTCGCGCTAAGCGAACCATACAGTTTTACGAACAAGGGCCGCCCGGTGGGCGGCCCTTTTTGTTTGGCCCGCCCATATGCGCGGACGTTCCGCCTTGCGGAATGCTGGCTGGCGGGGTTTGCCAGTACCCTGGCGCGCCGCAATCATTTGATCGTTCAATTCCGGACAGTTTGAGAGCACCAGTCCGCTGGGCGGTGCACGGCAGGCGTTTGCGTGCGTAGCAGGCGTCGACTGCCGTCTGCCGGTTTGAACCTAATGTTGCCATTCGTTTGAGGAGGACGAGATGACTAACAACAGGGCCAATGGACCTGGCAGGATGGGCCGAGCGGCGCTGGTCGCCGGGTTGATCGCAGGGCTGGGCACGATGCCGGGGTGGGCTGTCGAGATTGCTGCGGACAGTGCCGCCGGCTGGTGCGAGAGTCTTTCAGGCTTCGCGTATCCGGACCTGCGGATTGACAGCACCGAACTGCGGCTGGACGAGATGAGTGGCGAGACAAGTTTGCCGCCCCATTGTGTTCTCACAGGCTACATGGAAGAGCGCAAGGGCGTTGACGACGTCGCGTTTTCGACCGGGTTCGAGCTGCGCTTGCCACTCGACTGGAACGAGCGGTTCTACTTCCAGGGCGGTGGCGGGACTGACGGTTCGATCCGTCCGGCCGTTGGAACGAACACGGCCGGCCAGCCGCCGGCGCTGACGATGGGCTACGCCGTGGTTTCCACCGATGCCGGACATACAGGGTCGAACGGGCGCGATGCATCGTTCGGGCTCGACCCCAAGGCGCGCATCGACTGGGGGTACAATTCGCTCGATCTGGTAACGGGTGTCTCCAAGTCGCTGCTGCAGTCGGCCTATGACATGGCACCGCGCTATTCTTATCTTGTCGGTGCGTCGAATGGTGGCCGGCAGGGGCTTACCGCTGCCCAGCGCTTTGCCAACCATTTCGATGGCATCATCGCGGGGGCCCCCATCATCTCGCAGTCGCGCGGACACGTCGCGACGGCATGGGATCTGGCGGCGATGGCCGAGATTGCGCCGCGTGACGCCGAAGGACGTCCGCTCCTGAGCGAGGCCTATTCGCAGGCCGACACCGACCTGATCTTTGCCGAAATGATCGCCCAGTGCGATGGACTCGATGGTCTGGAAGACGGGATCATCGATCTGCCGCTGCGGTGCCAATATGATCCTTCGCCGATCGTCTGCGAGGGCGAAAAGACCGATAGCTGCATCACGGCGGTGCAGGCCGAGGCCTTCGTCAAGGTTCATGAAGGCGCGCGCAACGCGGCCGGTGAGCAACTTTATGCGCCATTTCCTTATGACCCCGGTTCTGACTTCCGCAGATGGAAGCTGGGGACAGCGACCGAATGGCCCAACAACAACCCGCGGGCAACCAACACATCGATCCGCTATGTTTTCATGACGCCGCCCGATCCCGATTTCGATTCCTTTGCCTTCGATTTCGAGACCGATCCTGCAGCCCTGGAAGGCTCGGCAGAGTTTTCCAGTGCCAACAGCCCCAATATGGACGCCTTCCGCTTCGCGGGCGGAAAAGTGATTGTCTATCATGGCACAGGCGATCAGGGCGTTTCGGCCATCGACACTGTGGATTGGTATGACGCAATGATCGAGCGTTATGGCAGTGCGGAGGCGGTGCAGGATTTTGCGCGGCTGTATCTGATGCCCGGCGTCGGGCACGTTTCGGGTGGAACGGGCCCGGAATTGTTCGACGGTCTTGATGCGCTGGTTGCCTGGGTTGAAGACGGTGTCGCCCCTGGCCATCTGCCGGTGAGCGGCGGCACTCCGGATCGCGAGCGTCTCTTGTGCGTTTATCCGGCCGAAACCCGCTATGACGCGGCCAGCGCGGCGTTTATCTGCGAGTAAAGTTACCCAAGACGCGAAGGGCCGCCCGGTGGGCGGCCCTTTTTGTTTGTCAGTCCGCGTATTGGCTGACCGATTCCTTGATCGGTTCCTGATCGCGCGGGATGTGGCTTTCAAAGTGCATCAGACGCTTGTGGACCGAGAGCAGTTCGATGACCGTGGACCAGGCGCGGGCCAGGAACTGGAACGAGGACGAAACCTGGCCGAAAGCCTGCTGGACCTGCTGATAGAGCCCGAGCGTCAGGGCACCTGCGAGGATGGATGGCGAGAGGGCGAGGAGCGGGATGTAGCCTGCGAGGTTGAGATAACCGTAGCGGGCGAGATTGAAGTAGGTGTAGTGCCAATAGAGGCGGAAATAGTTCTTCTGCACATTGGCAAACAGCTCGCGCCATGTGGCGGGCTGGGCATATTCCTCGTGGTCTTCGCCATAGACCAGTTCCTTGCGATAGGCCGCCTCGACCTTCTGGTTCTCGAAGTTGAGGCCCGGCAGCTTTATGCCGACTACGGCCAGCAGCACGGTGCCGAAGGCCGCCGACAGCAGCGCCACCCAGACAAGACTACCCGGCACGTCGCCGATCAGGGGCAGGGAGGTGACGTTTTGCGACAGGGTCCACAAGAGTGGGATGAACACCACAAGGGTAATCAGCGAATCGAGGAAGGCGACGCCGAGATCCTCGGTGATCGAAGCAAAGCGCATCGTATCTTCCTGCACGCGCTGGGCGGCACCTTCCGTGGAGCGGATCGAGGGCCACCAGGCCATGTAGTAGGAGTTCATCGCCTTGCGCCAGCGGAAGACGTAGTGGGCTGTATAGAACGCAACGATCACCGCCACGATAATGCGCGGCATCAGGACGACGAAAGCCTCTGCGATCTGGCCGTAAAATTCTTCGGGTGTCACGGACCCCGGTTCGGTCAGGGCCAATTGCATGGTGTTGAAAAAACGGCCCTGCCAATTGTTGATGAAGGCGTCGACCTGAACGTTGAAATAGACCAGCAGCATGATCGCCACGGTGCTGACCACGGACCACCAGTACCATTCATTGCGTTTGTAATTGTACCAGAACACACAGAAGCCGACGGCCAGAATGAGCAGGTACTGGTAAAACCAGACCCGCTCGGCGGTAAGGAACGAGCCTTCCGGCAGGCAGCGCGCTTCGGTGGCCGAGGGGGCATCGGACTCCGTTATCGAGGAATCGGGCAAATCGGGCTCGGAGAGCTCGGCGCCCGGCACGGCCTGGGCCGTGTCGCCCACGCCCGGCGGCGTCGCCGGCTCGGTGGGCGCGCATGGGGGGGGCAGTAGGAACCGGTCCAGGCTGAGATAGGGCTGGAGCGTTGGACCCAGCGCCGACCAGCCGATGATCGCCAGGATCAACAAGCCGAGAAGGGATGAGAAAAACTGCTTGGGGACCGGGAAGAAAGATCGAAACATTGCACGCTCCGTATAGGACGGCGACTCGTCATTCCAGCTGCGGGCCGCGAACGATGATCTAAGGCCGGGAATCCGGCGCATGCAAGACCGCGCAGGAGCCAGATCAGCGCTGATCGAAGGCAATTGAGCGGTTTTTGACAAGAATGCGTATCTGCGCGTTGAGCGAAGGGCAATGTCTGGGGGATATGAATGGGCAAGCCGGATCGCAGATGGTTCCTGACGGGTCCGGTTCGAACGGGTTCACAGTAGCCTTGTTCTGCGTCACTGGGCCGGGTGAGCCGCAATCGCGGGTTTCGCCCGGCCTGTCGTTCCTGAAATCGGCACCTGCCCCTTTTCCCCCGCGCCGGCGGCATGTATCAAACGCATGCGCCCCAGCTTCACATTTCGTCTGGCGCGAGAAGGGTCAAAATGAGTATTGCCGAACCTATCGCCGATCCCGATGAGTCCTGCCCGGCGCTGTTTCGGGATGCGCCGGCGGGCGTGGAGTTCAACAAGCTGCGCAAGCGGCTGATCCGTCAGGTCCGCGAAACGCTCGATGCCTATGGCATGGTGCGGCCGGGCACGAAATGGCTGGTCGCGCTGTCGGGTGGCAAGGACAGCTACGGGCTTCTGGCGGTGCTGCTCGACCTCAAATGGCGCGGGCTTTTGCCGGTCGAGCTTCTGGCGTGCAATCTCGACCAGGGACAGCCCAATTTCCCCAAACACATCCTGCCTGAATTTCTCGAGCGCAACGGTATCGCGCACAGGATCGAATATCAGGACACCTATTCGATCGTCACCGACAAGCTGCCACAAGGCGCGACCTATTGCTCGCTGTGTTCGCGGCTGCGGCGCGGGCATCTCTATCGCATCGCGCGCGAGGAAGGGTGTTCCGCGCTGGTGCTTGGCCATCACCGCGAGGACATCCTGGAAACCTTCTTCATGAACTTCTTTCATGGGGGCAAGCTGGCGGCCATGCCGCCCAAATTGCTCAATGACGAGGGCGATGTCGAAGTGCTGCGCCCGCTGGCCTTTTGCGCCGAGGCCGATCTGGCCCGGTTTGCAGAAGCGCTCGAATTCCCAATCATTCCCTGCGATCTGTGCGGCTCGCAGGACGGGCTGCAGCGCAACGCCATGAAGGCGATGCTCGATGATTTCGAGCGCAAGATGCCGGGACGCAAGGACGTGATGATCCGGGCGCTGGGCAATATCAATCCCAGCCACATGCTGGACCCGAAACTTTTCGACTTCGCCGCACTGGCGGCCAGGATGGACCAATGAACATCGAGCGCCTGACGGCAATTCTGCGTGAGGCAGCGGCCAAGGAAATCATGCCGCGGTTCCGGCGGCTCGATGAAGGCGCGATCCGCACCAAATCGCACGCCCATGACCTGGTGACCGAAGCCGACGAAGCGTCGGAGCGGTTCATTACCGAGGCGATCAAGGCAGCTTCACCACAGACCGTGGTGATCGGCGAGGAAGCGGTGGCCGCCAACCCCAAGCTGCTCGACACTCATTTCGAGAACGAGACGGTTGTCTATGTCGATCCGGTGGACGGCACCTGGAATTTTGCAGCCGGGTTGCCGCTGTTCGCGGTAATGGCGGCGGTGGTGCACAAGGGCGAGGTGGTCGCCGGGGTGATCTACGATCCGGTGGGGGATGACTGGATGATGACCGAGCGCGGCTGCGGGTGTTTCCAGGTGTTTCCCGACGGACGCATTGTGGCGCAGAAATTTGCCGCTCCGGTGCCGCTCGACCAGATGGCCGGCACGGCATCGGCATCTTACGTCGCACAGGACAAGCGGGCCGAAGTTCTGGCCAATCTGGCCAAAATCCACACGCTGGCCGCCTATCGCTGCGCTGGACATGAATACCGGCTGGGGGCGGGCGGCAGCCTCAACTTCATGATGTATAACAAGCTCACGCCCTGGGATCACGCGGCGGGATCGCTGATGATGGTGGAAGCGGGCGCCCATGTGGCCCATTTCGACGGCTCGGCGTACAAACCCGCCCATATGGAGGGCGGGCTTCTGGTGGCAGGCAGCAGGGACAGCTGGGACGAACTGCGCCGCGAGGTGTTTACCGTCTAGAGTCATTCAGGATTTGATTGACTCAAATTCTCGGCTCCAAACCCTTGTTTTGTCGCGTGTCCGAACTGGAAAACAGTTTCCATCCCCGATCGCGTCGCGGACATGGTTTTGCTGGACACGCTCCAGGCTTTGGTCCAACGCAGCAAAGCTGCCGCTGTCTGCCGATCATTCGACCCGAATCGTAATCGGGTCACTGTAGAGATCGAAATCAGTCCGCCCAGGTGCCGTGGCCGTGAACATCAATGCCCGGGCAGGGGTCGGCCCGCCGCAACTGCGGCTGTTGCGCAGTCCTATGCCGCCGTCGGACCATGAGCCTATATCGATGTCGGGCAGGTCTTTTCGGGTAACCTCCCAGGCTGGAGGCATCTCGCCGCACGCGCCGCGCCGACCATGAATGATCTCGGAGTCCCCGACGCCCAGCGTCACGAGCCTGTGGTACTCGATTTCGGGATATCCCGTGCTTTGGGGGGCGGGCGAGAGAAGCAGGTAGGCGAGGGTTCCGGCCAGGCCAATCAGGCATATGACAGTTCCAGCCAACATCAACTGCAACTGCCTGATCTGAGTTCGGCCATTATCGATCTTACTGTCGTTTGCTCCGGTCTCAGCGGGCTTTCGGGCTTCCTGGTAAAGCGCATTCCAGCCCGCGCTCAAGTCCTCCCGGGACTCGATCTGCAGGACCTTGGTGAGGAGCAGGAAGTTGCGGCGCCGGGGAACGTGAGTACCGTTTCGCCAATTGTGCAGGTTCCTTAGCGTCGCCTCGAACGACTCCTGGGATTTGCTGCCCGAGGCCAGGCAAAGCTCTTCGGCCAGAGCCATGTTGTCGAGATGGCCCTGGCGGATGCATATGGCGTCGAGCAGCTCGTGCCAGTGCCGATATCCTGCAATGTTATCGTTTTCCATTGCCTTCTCCCGTCTCAGCCATTCGACAATAAGCATATGAGTTATCACAGTAAATCCCCGAAAATGCCCCGCAGTCTCGGGATCTTCCGGGAATGTCCAAGACATCGGCATGGCAAGATGATTAAGGCTGCTTTCGCGCTCTCGTCGAACCGGGATAGGCCGTGATTGGCGCAGGGGCGATCACTAGCTCTCATTAAAACGGAGGAATAATTGAAGTACACACTCCTGCTATTGTTTGCAGCGGCCTGCTTTGTGCCGCTTGGTGTCTCTCCGACATTTGCCCAGCAGGCAAACGACTGTGTTGACGTGCGCAATACAAGCAATACGGCGTTTTTCAAGAGCCAGATGTATAACGGATGCAACAAAACAATCGTTGTTCATTACTGCATGGCTAACGCCTGCCGATCGAGCTCGGGGTATTATACCTCATCGGAAACGCTTTCGCCTGGAGAGAGCGCTCCGGTCGATACCGAAGGGAACGGTGTCTACTGGGCCGCTTGTGTTTATGAAGCGCCTGATTGGGACACACCGATCTCGGACTCATCGGGACGATTCCGGTGCGGCTAGCGCCATTCTTTGGGACTGCCGAGGTCGGTTCACCGCCACCTAACTCCAGGAAAGGAAAGGCAATGACAGCGATCCGAACCATCGCCCTGGCCGCGACAGTGAGTCTTGTGCCGACATTTGTTTTGGCCCAATCGTGTCCCACGGCTGTAAACGGGGTGAGCATGGCGCAGACAATCGGTGAAGCCGGTGGCGCGGAAGCGCTCTTTGATGCGGCAAGCGCCCAGGTTCTTGAACTCGACAAATTTCTTGCCGAACTCGAACCGGCCCGAGGGCAGGGTATCCGAGAAGCCGAGATCGAAGCGCTCAGGAGCGAGGCGCTTGAACTGCGGGCGGCAAACGAGGCCCTCGCTGAAGCCGCCCGGTGTTATATGGGGCAATAGCGCCACCAAAGGTGGCACGCGTGCATGGCCGGTTGGGCCAGCCGTTTTCAGGGTGAAAGGGAAGGGCCGTATGCTCAGGCGAGCACGCGGCCCTTTCCATTTACGCTAGAGCCGAGGATTGATTGACTCAAATCCTTGGCTCCAAACCCTTGTTTTGTCGCGTGTCCGAACCGCAAAGCCATTTTCATCCCCGATCGCGTCGAGGACATGGTTTTGCTGGACACGCTCCAGGACAATCGACATTGAGCTGATGGCGGCCTGCAAATGGCAGTTTGCTGCGTTTCCGGTGCTTACGTACCCGAACGTACGCTGCTCATAGCCCCGCGAGCTTAAGCTCGCCGGGCGTTTTTCCCTACATAAGGTCCACCGGACCTTCTGTAGCCGGTCATCACTCTCGAAAACCGCCGTTTTCGACTCACCCTGAGCTGAATGTCGATTGGTCCTAGTGTTCGCCGCCGACCGGGGGGAGTTCGTCCTTGTATTCCTCGCCGACACCGAACAGCTTGCCATTTTCGGCAATCAGGATGAAGACGAGCGCGACGCAGCCGAGCACGAAATATCCCGCAGCGATGGGCGTTATGGTGCCGTTGTAGAACTGACCGATCACGGTTCCGATCAGGGCGCCGCCCACTGTCTGGATCAGGCCGAATACGGCCGAAGCGGTGCCTGCAACCCTGCCGAGCGGTTCCATGGCCAGTGAATTTACATTGGCCATCGTCCAGCCGAACATGAACATGATGACGGCAAGGAAGGCCAGGAACAGCCAGAGCGGCATGAACCCGGTGAGCGAGACCATAAGCCAGATGCCGCTCATGATGGTGAAGACCAGCATGGCGCCATGGCTCAGCCGGCGCATGCCGATTTTCCGGACCATGCGGGAGTTGGTGTAGGACGAGATCGACATCAGGCCGGCGATTGCGGCAAAAGCGACCGGGAAATAGGCGCCCAGATCGTAGATATCGACATAGATCTGCTGGGCCGTGCTGATGAAGCCGAAGAGGGCGCCGAACACGAACATGGCCGAAAGCCCGTAGCTGAAGGCCATCTTGTTGGTGAAGACGAGCCGAAAGCCTTCAATGATGATCGCCGGGCGCAGTTCGCGGCGGTTCTCGGGCCGCAATGTTTCGGGCAGGCGAATGAATGCCCAGACCGTGATGACAAATCCCAGGGCGGCCATGAAAAAGAAAATGTATTCCCACGGTCCGGTCAGCAAAAGCACCTGGCCGATTGCGGGCGCTATCACCGGAATGATCATGAATACCATAAAGACCAGCGACATGACTTCGGCCATCGCCCTGCCGCCAAACCTGTCGCGCACCAGCGAGGTGGCGATCACGCGGGTGGAGGCGGCGCCAAGGCCCTGAACGAAGCGCAGAACCAGAAGCGTCGCGAAGGTCGGCGAGAACGCAGCCGCAAAGGCGGCGATAACGTAGATCGTCAGGCCAACCATGAGCGGAGCGCGGCGTCCGAAACGGTCCGACAGTGGGCCGAAGGCAATCTGCGCCGCGCCGAACCCGAGCATATAGGCGGTCAGCACGTAATGGCGGTCGTTTTCATTCATCACGCCCAGCGCCTCGCCCATATAGGGCAGCGCAGGCAGCATGACGTCGATAGCCATGGCATTGAGCGCCATGAGCCCTGCAACAAGGGCAATGAATTCTGGCCGGGAAACGTCCCGGGTCACTGTCGTCGTGGTCGTCATGGGATACCCTGGAAATGGCAAGGCCGGGACTCATCGGCCCGGCCTTGTTGGTAAAGCTTGAACCCCTCTGTCGGGTTTGGCAACCCTAAAATCGGCACTAGCCGATGGAAGCGGGCTGGGGGGCGATGAAGGCGGGCGCCTTGCCCTCCCTGATCGGTATGTGAATTGCCGCGGACAGCAGGCCGATGACGATGCCCAGATACCACACCGCATAGTAGTCGCCGGTCATGTCGTAGGACAGGCCGCCGAGCCAGACACCAAAGAACGAGCCGATCTGGTGGGAGAGAAAGGCCACGCCATAGAGCATGCCCATATAGCGCGGGCCGAAGAACAGGCTGACCAGCCCGGCGGTCAGCGGCACTGTGGCCAGCCAGAGCATGCCCAGGGTTGCCGCATAGATATAGGCGCTGACCTCGGTTATGGGCAGCAAAAGGAAGGCGGCGGTGCCGACGGCGCGCAGCAGATAGATCACCGAAAGCAGGATCTGCTTGGGCAATCGGTCGCCCAGCCAGCCGGCCATAAGCGAGCCTGCGACGTTGAACAGGCCGATCAGCCCCAGCGCCCAGGAACTGGCTTCCGGTGTCAGCCCGCACTGGACGAGGAAGGCGGGGAAGTGGACAGTGATGAAGGCCAGATGGAAGCCGCAGACGAAAAAGCCGATGACCAGCAGGCGATAGGAGCCATGGCCGAGCGCCTTGGAGAGCGCCTGCATGAAGGGCATATCGGCATCGCCGGGCGCGCTGTTTGTCTGGCCGCGCAGCATTGTCGAGAGCGGGACGACCAGCAGGATGATCAGCCCGAGATAGACCAGCGCACTCTGCCAGCCGAAATTGGAGATGAAGGCCTGTCCGAGCGGGGCGAAAACGAACTGGCCCATCGACGAGGCGGCGGTGGCTATGCCGAAGACGAAGGAGCGCTTTTCGGGCGGAACGGCGCGGCCGAAGGCGGCCATGACCACGCCGAACGAAGCCGTGCCGATGCCGACGCCCATCAAGACGCCGCCGGTGAGCATGAACATGCCTTCGGTTGGCGTGATCGACCACAAAAACAGGCCAAGTGCGTAAACCAGCGCGCCGCCGGCCAATACGCGACCGGTGCCGAATTTGTCGGCCATGCCGCCCGCGAAAGGCTGGGTAATGCCCCAGACAAGGTTCTGGATGGCCAGCGCCATGGCAAAACCCTCACGCGACCAGCCGAGGTCCTCGGTCATGGGCAGAAGGAAAATACCGGAGGTGGAGCGGGCGCCAAAGGTCACCATGGCGATGAAACAGCCGGCCACGATGATGACAGGCAAGGGAACCGGCAGGGCGCGGCGGGTGGTTGTGGCGGACATAGTCAGGATTCCGTTTGTATCGCCGGGCGACGATAAAGACTTCCGCGCACGTCACAAACGAAAAAGCACGATGGGTATCATCAATATGATTGATTTGAGAAAGCCCGACGGCAAAACGGCCCCAAGCATGGCTTGAGGCCGTTCAAATGGCGACAGTTCGGCCGATCAGGCGGTCTGCTTGACCGGAATGCCGGCGTTTTCGAAATGGGTCTGGAGTTCGCCGGCCTGGAACATCTCGCGGATGATGTCGCAGCCGCCGACAAATTCGCCCTTGACGTAAAGCTGGGGAATTGTGGGCCAGTTGGAATAGTCCTTGATGCCCTGACGCAGCTCGTCGGTTTCAAGAACGTTGGCGGATTTGTAATCGACGCCGAGATAGCTCAGAATCTGGACCACCTGTCCGGAAAATCCGCACTGGGGAAAATCGGGCGTGCCCTTCATGAACAGGAAGACGTCGTTGGACTTCACCTGTTCGTCGATAAATGCGTTGATGTCACTCATCAAAATGTCCTTTCGGCCCGTTGGGGAGGTTCGGGGCGTTGATCGGCGTTTCCCGATAGATAGGGGATGATGGTGGCCATGTCGAGGTCACCGTGTTCAAATCAGCGGTGAACGGCGCCAAGCCCGTTGAGCACTTCGCGCGGAATGGCGAAGGCGGCGATCACGTCCTGATGGCGCTTGAAGCCGCACAACTCACGCTGGACGAAATAGGCCCAGACGGCATTTTGCGCGGCGGTGAGTTGGTCAGTGCGCTGGCCGGGCGTAGCGGCATTATAGGCAGCGACGGTTTTGGCCACCCGCTGTTCGGCGGCGCCGAGCGAGGCGGCGCGTTCGCCCATGATCTCGTTTTCGAGAACGGCGTGGCCGCCTTCGGGATTGACGGCCTTGATGAGATCGAGGCTGTCGCGCAAGCTCATTTCAGGATCAATCGGGCGCGTTGGTGGTCAGCGCCAAAGCGTGCAACTCGCCGCCCATATTGCCCTTTAGCGCCTGATAGACAAGCTGATGCTGCTGCACGCGGGATTTTCCGCGGAAGGTTTCAGAGGTGACGGTCGCGGCGTAATGGTCGCCATCGCCGGCCAGGTCGCGGATATCAACCTGTGCATCGGGAAGCGCCTGTTTGATAAGGGTCTCGATTTCGGCTGCATCCATTGGCATGTGAGGCACTTTCTTTCTTGTCGTGCTGTGGTGAGCACGTCGGAACCTAGTTGATTGTAGCGCCCATGAAGGTCGGAAACCAGCCTTCATAGGCGGCGTTGAGGTCTGTGACCGATATGGACCGGGCCGCGCCAAGCTTCAAGGTATCGCCGCCCGTGGCGCCGATAATGGTGGCGGAAACGGGCGATCCGGCGACGATTTCCCCGGCCAGGTCGGCGGAGGCCGTGACGATATAGCGGCCCTGATCTTCGCCGAACCAGGTTGCGGGCGTCTCGTGCTCGGGTGCGGCGATCTCAGCGCCGATGCCCGATTTGATCGCTGCCTCGGCGAGGCCCAGAGCGAGACCGCCGTCGGACAGATCGTGGGCCGAGCGGATTTTTCCCGCGCGGATGAGGGAAAGCACGAAAAGCCCGGCCTTTTTCTCGTGATCGAGATCGACATAGGGCGCGGTGCCCTCGCGACGGCCCAGAACGTCGCGCAGATAGGCCGATTGGCCGAGATGGCTGCCCCAATTTTCCGGCGCGCCGATCAGGACGATGACATCGCCTTCGCGGGCGAAACCGGAGCGGGCCATCTTGGCATTGTCTTCGATCAGGCCGACGCCGGCGATGGTGGGGGTGGGCAGGATGCCGCGGCCGTTGGTTTCGTTATAGAGCGAGACATTGCCCGAAACGATGGGGAAATCGAGCGCGGTGCAGGCTTGGCCGATGCCTTTGATGGCGTGGACGATCTGGCCCATGATTTCGGGGCGTTCGGGATTGCCGAAATTGAGATTGTCGGTGGCGGCGAGCGGTTCGGCGCCCGTCGCGATCAGGTTGCGCCAGCATTCAGCAACGGCCTGCTTGCCGCCCTCGAAGGGATCGGCTTCGCAATAGCGCGGATTGACGTCCGAGGAGAAGGCCAGCGCCTTGGTGGGGTGGCCTTCGACGCGGACCACGCCGCCATCGCCGCCCGGGGTCTGGAGCGAATTGCCCTGGATGAGCGTATCGTACTGCTCATAGACCCAGCGGCGCGAGGAGTGATTGGCCGAGCCGAGCAGCGCCAGCAGGGCGTCAGCGATATCTGCGTCCGGTACGGTCGCCGGGTCGAGCGGGGCGGGCAGAGCAGGGACAACCCAGGGGCGGTCGTATTCGGGAGCCTCGTCGCCCAGATCCTTGATGGGAAGGTTGGCCACTTCTTCGCCCTGGAACAACACGCGGAAGCGCAGATCGTCGGTGGTCTTGCCGACGGTGGCGAAATCGAGTTCCCACTTTTCGAACACGGCGCGGGCCTGGGCTTCCTTTTCGGGATGCAGAACCATGAGCATGCGCTCCTGGGATTCCGAGAGCATCATCTCGTAGGGCGTCATGCGATCTTCGCGCACGGGTACGGCATCGAGATTGAGCTCGATCCCCAGATCGCCCTTGGCGCCCATTTCGACGGCCGAACAGGTGAGCCCTGCCGCGCCCATATCCTGAATGGCGATCACCGCACCGGTTTTCATCAATTCGAGGCAGGCTTCGAGCAGGCGCTTTTCGGTGAAGGGGTCACCGACCTGGACGGTGGGGCGCTTTTCCTCGATGTCGTCGCCAAATTCGGCCGAGGCCATCGTGGCGCCGCCGACGCCATCGCGGCCGGTCTTGGCGCCGAGATAAACGACAGGCAGGCCGACGCCCTTGGCTTCGGAGAGGAAGATCTTGTCGGCATCGGCAAGGCCGGCGGCAAAGGCGTTGACGAGGATGTTGCCATTGTAGCGGGCATCGAACTGGACTTCGCCGCCAACGGTCGGGACGCCGAAGGAATTGCCATAGCCCCCGACACCGGCCACCACGCCTGAGACGAGGTGCTTTGTCTTTTCGTGATCGGGCTCACCAAAGCGCAGGGCGTTCATCGCCGCGATGGGGCGGGCGCCCATCGTAAAGACGTCACGCAGAATGCCGCCCACGCCGGTTGCCGCGCCCTGATAGGGCTCGATAAAGGACGGATGGTTGTGCGATTCCATCTTGAAGACGACCGCCTGACCATCCCCGATATCGACAACACCCGCATTTTCGCCCGGCCCCTGCAGCACGCGCGGGCCCTTTGTGGGCAGGGTCTTGAGCCATTTTTTCGAGCTCTTGTAGGAACAGTGTTCGTTCCACATGGCCGAGAAAATACCGAGTTCGGTGAACGTCGGTTCACGCCCGATCAGGTCGAGAATCTTCTGGTATTCGTCGGGCTTGAGGCCGTGATTGGCGACGAGTTCGGGGGTGATTTCGATATCGTTGCGGAGGGTCATTTCAGCCAGTCGTCAATGAGGAACCGGGGCGTTGAGCATTTCCACCTGGTGTGCGGACACTCTAGTTGAGAAGGCCGGCGAACAGGTTCTTGCCGTCCTCGCCGCCATGGGCAGGTTCGATCAGGTTTTCGGGGTGGGGCATCAGGCCCAGAACGTTGCCGCGGGCGTTGGTGATGCCGGCGATGTTGTTGATCGAGCCATTGGGGTTGGTTTCCGCAGTATAGCGGAACACCACCTGGCCATTGTCCTCAAGCGCGGCGATCGTATCGTTATCGGCGAAGTAATTGCCGTCGTGGTGGGCGACAGGGCAGCGGAACACCTGGCCCTGCTCATAGCGGCGCGAGAAAGCGGTGTTGGCGTTGGCGACTTCGAGGTTGACCTCGCGACAAACGAATTTGAGCGAGGCGTTGCGCATCAGCGCGCCGGGAAGGAGCCCGGCTTCGGTCAGGATCTGAAAGCCGTTGCAGACGCCGAGGACGTGAACGCCTTTTTCGGCCCGTTCGCGGATCACATCCATCATGGGCGAGCGGGCGGCGATGGCGCCGCAGCGCAGGTAATCGCCGTAGGAAAAGCCGCCGGGAATGACAATCAGGTCAACATCGGGCAGTTCGGCATCCTTGTGCCAGACGACAGCGGGCGGCGTGCCGCCAATCTTTGTCAGCGCCGCGATCATGTCGCGTTCGCGGTTGAGGCCGGGAAAGACAACGACTGCGGACTTCATCGCGCTGGGTCTCGCTTTTTCGATATTGGGGCTGGCACCGGATGGCCGTCTTGTCGGGATTCTGGCCGCAAAAAGCAAGGGGATTCGTACGCTTTCACATACGAATCCCCTTCAAGTTCGCGTGGTCGCGCTTCCGAACCCGATATGTGGTCTTAAAGCCCCTCAGCGTTGAAGTGAGCCTATTCGGCCGGGGCGGGAGCCGGGCGCTGTGCCCAGCGGCTGCCGGGTGCGCCGGGCAGGTGCGCCCAGGCGGGCCGTTCGAAGAGGAACTTGCCCAAGCCTGTCTTGCCGATGATCCAATAGAGGATGAGGGGGCAGACGACTGCGACGATCAGGCAGGCAAGGCTGGCAATACCCGCATCGATCTGGGGAACGAAGCGCAGCAGTATCGTACGGAAGCTGCCCATGGGGATGACGAAGCTGAGATAGATGACGATGGAATGGGCACCCATCCAGCGCAGCCAGTCCATGGCGGCGAGGCGGGCGAGCAACACTGCGGCCGCGCAGATGGCGGTGGCACCGGCCATGGCCATGAGGAAATGGGCGCCGGGGATGTTGTCGACGCCGCTGGTCACCACACCATAAGTGACCGAATGACCCGGCGAGAACACCAGAGCGCCATTGGCCAGTGCCCAGGCTGCAAGCCCTGCAACGGCGAGGGCGGGATGGGACTGGATCCAGTCTGCCAGCTTGAAGATAGCCGGTGCCAGAGCGTAACCGGCGTAGAAATAGACGAAATACTCGGCCACGTAGTTGACGATGGAAATTGGCGTTGCGACCGGGGCGATGGAAGCTGCGGCAGCTACGATCAGCACGGCGATGTGGGGTACACGCAACTGAAAGAGCAACTTGGCGATCAGGCCATAGATGGCCAAGGCATAGATGAACCACAAGATCGAATAGGGCTCGTAGACGGCGCTGGCCATGAGGGCGAGCGTGCCGGCAGGGTCGCGGTCGACGATCAGATGCTTGAAGGCGATCAGGATCACGGCCCAGAGCGCATAGAAATAGAGGTAGTGGACAACGCGCCGGTCGGTGAAATTGCGCCAGGGGCGGGCGATGACCGCCGAAAGGAAAAGCCCCGAAACGAGGAAGAATTCGGGCATGCGGAAGGGGGTTGCGAAGCCGAGAATGTAGTGCATGAAGCCGACGCGCTCGGTCGCTTCGCCCACGCCGTAGGTTGAATGCATCATCACAACGAGAATGATGGAAAGGCCCTTGGCCACATCGACCCAGGCGTGGCGTGGTTTGGCAGTGTCAGTCATATCGCGTCCCCAAAGCAAGATTTGGGGCGATCATAGTTCAAGGCACTAAACGGCGCCTTTCACCAATGATAACAACTGGAAGCGTGGTTAAGAATGCGAAAAGGCCGGAGGGATGCTCCGGCCTTTTCGCGAAAAATCGTGCCGCCCGGGGGCGGGTGGGGTGTTCAGACCACCGGAACGGTGCCGTAGGCGGCAACCATTACGCCGATGGCGAGAAAGAACAGGGCCGAAAGGGAAACGGTCTTCAGCATTTCGAGGCATACTCCATGGCGCGCGGACGCGACAAATTGCGCGGGATTTAATTTAAATGGCAGAGGTTAACCGATGATCTCTACGGCGTAATTTTCGATCACGGTGTTGGCGAGAAGCTTTTCGCACATCCTCTCGATTTCCGTTTTCGCACTAACGGGATCGGTGGCCGAAAGTTCCAGATCGAACACCTTTCCCTGCCGTACGGACTCGACTCCGGCAAAGCCGAGACCTTCGAGTGAACCTTCGATGGCCTGTCCCTGAGGATCCAGGACACCGGTTTTCAAAGTGACGATGACGCGGGCTTTCATGGTTCCGTTTGGCCTTTTGGTTGGGCGGAAGAATTTTCGTTATCCCGGGAAAACTCCGGTTACTGAACCAGCCGGGGACCGGTGGTCAGCGCGTTGTCTGCCTCGACGAGAATGCCGAGACGCTGGGCGACTTCGCGATAGGCATCGACGAGACCCCCAAGATCTTCGCGGAAGCGGTCCTTGTCGAGCTTGTTACGGGTCTTGATGTCCCATAGCCGGCAATTGTCGGGTGAGATTTCGTCGGCCAGCACGATGCGCATGAGGTCACCCTCATAAAGGCGGCCGCATTCGATCTTGAAATCGACAAGCTGGATGCCGACGCCCATGAACAGGCCGGTCAGGAAATCGTTGACGCGCACGGCGAGCGCCATGATGTCGTCGAGCTCCTGGGGATTGGCCCAGCCGAAGGCGGTGATGTGCTCTTCGGAGACCATGGGATCGTTCAGCGCATCGTCCTTGTAGTAAAATTCGATGATCGAGCGGGGAAGCTGGGTGCCCGATTCAAGGCCCAGACGCTTGCAGAGCGATCCCGCTGCGACATTGCGCACGACCACTTCGATTGGGATGATCTCGACTTCGCGGATCAACTGTTCGCGCATGTTGATGCGGCGCACGAAATGGGTGGGGATGCCGAGCGTATTGAGCTTGGTGAAGATGTACTCGGAAATCCGGTTATTGAGGACGCCCTTGCCATCGATGATCTCGTGCTTGGCGCCGTTACCGGCGGTGGCGTCGTCCTTGAAGTGCTGGATCAGCGTGCCGGGCTCGGGGCCCTCATAGAGCACTTTGGCCTTGCCTTCGTAGATCTTGCGACGACGGTTCATTTCGACGGTGTCCCGTAGATTGCGTGGTTAAGCGGGTCGGAATTTGGGCGCACTCATGCGCCTTTTTGGGTGGCCAATGCAAGCCCTTTCATGGGGCGGGCCAAACCATTCACGCTCTACATATCGCGATTCCGCCCCCTGTTGCGCAAAAACTGCGATAAGGGTTTACGCAGGCGTCTGGCGGGCGTGCAATACGTTGATTTTGGGGGCGATAGAGCCTATTTCAAACCGTAAACCGCGCGTGGCGGCCAGTACCGGAAAACCAAACAAGCCGAGGGACCGAGAAATGTCTTCATTCGACGAACGCCAGAGGGGCGAGGAAGCCAAATTCGCCCATGACGCATCGCTGCGATTCAAGGCCGAAGCGCGCCGCAACAAGCATCTGGCGCATTGGGCCAGCGCCGAAATGGGCGTGACCGAGGCCGATGCGATTGCCAATTATGTTGCCGAAGTGATCGCCGCAGACATGACAGAGGCCGGCCCGGCCGACGTCGCGCGCAAGATCAAGGCCGATTTCGAGGCCAAGAATATCGAGATCGACGAAAAGACCATCGAGGCCAAGATCGCCCAGTTCGATATTCAGGCGCGGGCCGAGGTGCTGGCCGAGGCCTGAGGTTCCGGCTCGGAGGGCAGGCGCCATGAAAGGCATCAGGCACGAGACCATTGCCGGCTATCACGCGGTCCAGACCGATGAGGATCGCGCGATCTGCGAGCAACTGCGCGGCGTCATCGACCGGGTGCTGCCCGAGGCCGAAAGCAAGATCTGGCACGCCCATCCGGTATGGTTTCTGGCCGGCAACCCGATCGTTGGGTACAGCAAGCTCAAGCATTGTGTGCGGCTGTTGTTCTGGAGCGGGCAATCCTTCGAGACCCCGGGACTGGCGCCTGAAGGCACTTTCAAGGCGGCCGAAGCCCGCTTCACGCGGGCCGAGGAGGTGGATGAAGGCCCGCTGATGCAGTGGCTGGAAGAAGCCCGTACGATCCAGTGGGACTACAAAAATCTCATCAAGAAGCGAAAGCTGGAGCGGCTGATCTAGGGATTGATCCAGGCTTATCTGAAAGCCCCGCGTACTCGGCGCGGGGTTTTTTATTGCAAAACAGATAAGTGTATGCTTATCTGTTGGCATGGATGATGATTCTCTTTTCAGGGCACTGGCCGATCCCACACGCCGCGCGATCTTCGAGCGGCTGAGCGCCGGGCCAGCCAATGCAAGCGGGCTGCGCGAGGGCTTCGGCATCAGCCAGCCGGCGATGAGCCAGCATCTTGGCGTTCTGGTCGGAGCGGGGCTGGTGCGGCAGGAGCGGGATGGCCGGTTCGTCAATTACGAAGTCGATCCGGCCGGTATCGGTCGGATCGGGGCCTGGCTGTCGCGATACAGGGCCTACTGGCCGAGCCGGATGGCCGATCTGGATGAGGTTTTGAGGGAGATGGATCAATGAGCGAGACGATCGAGATGGAATTTAGCTTCGATGCGCCGCCGGAAAAGGTCTGGCGCGCAGTCTCCATCGCCCAGTATCGCGAACGCTGGCTGCCGGGCACCGATCTTGCGCAGGACGAGCCGCTGGCTCTCGAAGAGGGAAGCGCTGTGAGCTATCGCATGCGCGACAGTGCACCCCCGCATGAGGAAAGCGTCGTCACCTTCCAGATAGCCGCCGACGGCTCGGGGGGGCACGCGGCTCGAAATCATACAGCGTCTTGTGGTCGCGGTGCCGGCTGCCGCCAATGCAAATGGCGAGACGATGATGCTGGCCGCCTAAGGCCCTCTTTAATTCCTATCAGTACCAAGCAATGGAGGTCGCCCATGCGCGACACGATGCAACTCGTCCCCATGGTGGTCGAGCAATCCCAGCGTGGCGAGCGCTCGTTCGATATCTATTCGCGGCTGCTGCGCGAGAAAATCGTTTTCGTCAATGGCGAGATCAACGATGCGATGGCCTCGCTGGTCTGCGCGCAGCTTCTGTTTCTGGAGGGCGAAAACACGAAAAAGCCGATCCAGATGTATATCAACTCCTATGGCGGCGTGGTGACCAGCGGGCTGGCCATGTACGACACCATGCAGTTCATCCGCTCGCCGGTGCATACGCTGTGCATGGGCACGGCGCGGTCGATGGGTTCGTTCCTTCTGATGGGCGGGGAAGCCGGTTTCCGCGCCGCATTGCCCAATGCCAGCCTGCATGTGCACCAGCCCTTGGGCGGGTTTCAGGGGCAGGCCAGCGACATGCTGATCCATTCCGATGAAATGCAGCGCACCAAGAAGCGGATGATTGAGCTCTACGCCCAACATTGTGGACGCAGCTATGACGAGGTGGAAAGAACGCTCGATCGCGACCGGTTCATGACGCCGCAGGAAGGCAAGGAATGGGGGCTGATCGATACGATCATGACCGAGCGCCCGCCAGTTGGGTGATGGCGGTCTGCAAAACGCAATCTCCTGCGCTTCCGGTGCTCACGTACTTTGAAGTACGCTCCGCTCCGGTTCTCGAAGATCGCCTTTTTCGACTCGCCCTGACCCAACTGCTCGCCGCTGCGGCTATATCCGGCTCATCAGCCGGGTGAACATCAACAACCCTTCGGGCCACGGACCGTGGCCGGATTCGATGTTGATATGGCCGACATCGCCCGCGACATGGAAATCGGAGCCCCAGCGGGCTGCAAATTCGGCGGCGCGTTCGACGCTGCAATAGGGATCGTTGGAAGACGCGACCAGCATCGAGGGGAATCTGAGCGGGTCGGAGGACAGACCCCGAAAGGGCGAGGTCGCTTCCGGGACGTCGGGGTGCTCGTCGACATCGGGCGGGGCAACGAGAAAGGCGCCTTTGACCTTGGTATCGGCCTGGGTCTGGCTCGCGGCAACAATGGTCTGAACGCCGAGCGAATGGCCGACCAGAACCACAGGCCGCGTGGCCATCATGATCTCGCGTTCGAGGGTTTCGAGCCAGCCGGCGAGCGTTGGGGCTTCCCATTCGTCCTGTTCGACGAATTTTGCATTGCGGATCTTTTCGACCCAGCGGTGCTGCCAGTGGCCGGGGCCGGAATGACCCAGTCCGGGGATGATGAGGATGTCGGCGTCTGCGGTTTTCATAGCACGATTACTTGGTGGATTTCCGGCAGTTGCGCAAGGGGCCGCTCGGCTGGAGGGGCGACTGCAGGCTTGTCGTTTTGACGGGACTGCTGACGCAGGCTGTCAGGGCGTTTCTGTTATGTTCTTATTGCAACGGAGAGCGGACAAATGACGGAATGGAAAATGGCCCAAAGCCGCGCACTCAAGGCAAGCCGGGCCGGGAGCATCCTTGCCATGCTCAGGATATCTCCTGTTTTCAGTGAGCGGCGGGGCCGGGCACAAGCTGTGCCCGACACGCTGCGGGTGGATGTGGGATTGGAGCCGAAAGAAACGCGCCGGACGTGGCGGGATTATCGCTAGATGCTTTGTTTGTCGCGTGTCCGAACCGCAAGACCGTTTCCACTTTTGCTGGAGCCGCTCTATTCGCCGAACACGCGTTTGAAGATCGTGTCGACATGCTTGAGGTGATAGGCGTCGTCAAAACTGGCATCGATCTGTTCGTCGGAAAGCTTGGCCGAAACATCGGGGTCGGCCTTGAGGAAATCGGGAAACTTGCCTTCGCCGCGCCAGACCTTCATGGCGTTGCGTTGCACGGCGGAATAGCTTTCCTCGCGGCTCATGCCGGCCTGGGTAAGAGCGAGCAGGAAGCGCTGGGAATTGTGCAGGCCGCCGAGCTTGTCCATGTTGGCCTTCATGGTCTCGGGATAGACCACGAGATTTTCGATGACGCCGGTGAGGCGGGCCAGGGCGAAATCGAGGGTCACTGTCGCGTCAGGGCCGATCATGCGTTCGACCGAGGAGTGCGAAATGTCGCGTTCGTGCCAGAGGGCGACGTTCTCTAGCGCCGGGGTCACCATGCCGCGCACGAGGCGGGCGAGGCCGGTGAGGTTTTCGGTCAGCACGGGATTGCGCTTGTGCGGCATGGCCGACGAGCCCTTCTGACCCTTTGAGAAAAATTCTTCCGCCTCGAGCACTTCGGTGCGCTGGAGGTGGCGGATTTCGGTCGCCAGACGCTCGATGGACGAGGCAATGACGCCGAGCGTTGCGAAATACATGGCGTGACGGTCGCGCGGAATGACCTGGGTCGAAACCGGCTCGACAGCAAGGCCCATCTGCTCGGCGACATATTCTTCCACCGAGGGATCGATATTGGCGAATGAGCCCACAGCGCCTGAGATCGCGCAGGTGGCGATTTCGGCGCGGGCGTTGACCAGCCGGTCGCGGCAGCGGGAAAATTCGGCATAGGCCTGGGCGAGTTTGACCCCGAACGTGGTCGGCTCGGCGTGAATGCCGTGGCTGCGGCCGATGGTGATGGTGTTCTTGTGCTCGTAGGCGCGCTTTTTGAGCGCTGCGAGCAGGGCGTCGAGATCGGCAAGCAGCAGGTCGGCGGCGCGGGCGAGTTGGACCGAGAGCGTGGTGTCGAGCACGTCGGACGAGGTCATGCCCTGATGGACGAACCGGGCCTCGGGACCGACGATTTCGGCGAGATGGGTCAGGAAGGCGATGACGTCATGTTTGACTTCCCGTTCGATCTCGTCGATCCGGTCAACGTCAAATTTTGCGTCCTTGCCCCTGGCCCAGATTCCATCGGCAGAGGCCTGCGGCACGACGCCGAGTTTAGCCTGCGCGGTGGTGGCATGCGCTTCGATCTCGAACCAGATCTTGAACTTGGTCTCTGGTGACCAGATGTCGACCATCTGCTGGCGGGAATAGCGCGGGATCATGGGTTTAGGGTCCGTCGTTCAAAGATTGATTCAGATTATCGGGCCATCGCGGCGTCGCGGATGGTTTTGATGCGGGGGGCGTAGGTGGCGGCGTCATTGCCCTTGTAAACGGCAGAGCCCGCGACCAGCGCTGTGGCGCCGGCTTTGGCGAGTGCGCCGGCGTTTGTGGGATCGACACCACCATCGACCTCGATGTCGATGGGGCGATCGCCGATCAGACTTTTGGCCTGTTCGACCTTGGCAATGGCTTCGGGGATGAAGGCCTGGCCGCCAAAACCGGGATTGACGCTCATGATCAATATAAGATCGAGCTTATCGATGACGTGCTGGATCGTGGAAACCGGCGTAGCCGGGTTGAGCGCCACGCCAGCCTTTTTGCCCAGTGCCTTTATCGCCTGAAGCGAGCGGTCGAGATGGGGGCCGGCTTCGGCGTGAATGGTGATAAGATCGGCACCGGCTTTGGCGAAGGCCTCGAGGTATGGATCCGCCGGCGCGATCATCAGATGCACGTCGAGCAGTTTGCCGGTGACCGGGCGGATCGCTTCGACGATCAGCGGGCCGATGGAAATGTTGGGGACGAAATGGCCGTCCATTACATCCACATGCACCCAGTCGCAGCCGGCCTGATCGATGGCGCGGACTTCCTCGCCCAGCCGGGAGAAGTCTGCCGACAGGATGGAGGGGGCGATCTTTATGGGATGGCTGGTCACGGCGAACCCCGGATAGTGGTCTGTTGGCAGGCTTGTTAGTATGGCGGGGGCCGGAATCCTAGTCCCAAAAGGTCTGATGTGGCTGTTTGCTCACCGCTTGCGGCGTTCGGCGGCCAAAAGCGCAAGGGCCACGCCGCCCAGAATGCCGATCGAAGCGAGCGCGAGCCGCAACGTAATCGTTTCGCCTATGATGAGGACACCGCCGGCCGCGGCAATTGCGGGAACCGTCAATTGCACCGTCGAGGCCTGAACCCGCGAGAGTGCGGGCAGCGCCGTGTACCAGACAGCGTAGCCCAGCCCCGAGGCGATGGCGCCGGACGCTATGGCGTAGGCGACCCCGGTCGGTGCAACGGGCGTCGTCCAAAGCCCGATGCCCACCAGACCAGCGGCAATGGGCGCGCAGCGCACGAAATTGCCCGTGGTATCGGCGAGTGGCGAGCGCGATCCGCGGCCGATCAGCGAATAGACGGCCCAGGATGCCCCGGCCAGTGCCATCAGGACGGTGCCGAACGGATGGGGTGCCGTCAGCCCCGGAGAAACCAGATACACCAGGGATGCAACCGCCAGTCCGATCCCGGTCCATTCGATTGCTCCGGGCCGGTCGCCCTTGATGATGGCCCAGCCGAGCATGCTCATCTGAACGCTGGCAAACAGGATAAGCGCGCCCAGGCCGGCACCGAGCATGAGGTAGGCAACCGAGAACGCGATGGCGTAGCCCAACAATGCGGCAGCGCCGGCCCAACTGCCGCCCATCCTGCGGGCGCCAGCCGTTCCGGGTCCCCAAAACAGCAGGAAGTAAAGCAGCATGGCGCCGGCGAGCAGCCGGATGCCCGTGTAGCTTGCCGCATCGATTGCGCCGTCTGACAGCGCAAGGCGGGCAAGAACGGAATTGGCCGCAAAGGCCAGCATGGCGGTGCCCGTCAATATGATGATGCGCATGCCAATCTCTCCACCCGTTTTGCCATGCTAGCGGCAAACGGGGCGAACCGCCATCGATCATCAAAACGTTGCGATGAGACAAAACGAGCCATTGCGCACCGTCCGCACGCCGTTACAAGTCCCCCATCGGTTTTCGGGAGCGGAAATGTTCGGATTTGAATTGCCTGTGGTGTTCGGTGCCGGGATACTGAGTTTTCTCAGCCCGTGCGTTCTGCCGCTGGTTCCGGCCTATCTCACCTATATGTCGGGGGCGACCTTCGAGCGGTTGCGCGAAGAGGGTGTCGCGGGCGGGCGGCTTTATGGCCGGACGCTGGTGACGGCACTGGCTTTCGTTCTGGGCTTTTCGCTGATCTTTATCGCGTTCGGCGCGACGGCGACGTTTTTCGGACAGGCTTTGCGCCGCGCGCTTCCCATCCTGATGCCACTTGCGGGCATTGTCATCGTCGTCGTGGGCCTGCACTTTCTCGGCATCTTCCGGATTTCGTGGCTATATCGGCAGTTCCGCATGGAAGGCCCGAAAATGGCCAGTGGGCCATTGGGGGGATTCCTTCTCGGGCTGGCGTTCGCCATCGGGTGGACGCCATGTATCGGGCCGATCCTCGCCGCCATCCTGACCGTTGCCGCCAACCAGCAGACCGCTTGGGAAGGTGCCGCGCTGCTCGCTGTCTATTCGGCGGGACTGGGAGTGCCGTTCATTCTTGCGGCCCTGGCGCTCGGGCCGTTCCTGTCTTTCTTCGACGGGTTCAAAAAGCATCTGGGTACCGTCGAGAAGGTGATGGGAGCCTTGCTGGTCCTGGTCGGCATTCTCTTTCTTACGGGCAATTTCACGCGATTGGCCTTCTGGCTGCAGGCCAATTTCGAAGGCCTGAGCAAATTCGGCTAGGCTTCGCTTAACCATAGCCATAGACAAATTTGGCTAGTGCCGATTTTGGCGCAACACGACGCGATCACGAAACCGCGAGTTTACCCCTTGGGTCCAATGTCCTGTCTGGATCAATTGGGGGATCAGCAGCAATGTCGGCACTTTCTGCCATGGTGAACGCAGCGCCGGAGTCGGTTTCGGCGCGTGCATCTGTCAGCGTGCACCAGAGGATCGAAGACGTGGCCGATGCCTGGCAGCGGCTGGAAAATGCCCACTGCACCCTGGCTTCGCAGAAATACGGGCTGATCAGCACATGGATAGAGGCGGGCGCGCTCGGGAGTGCCGATTGCGTGTTTATCGTCATCTCGCTGGCGGGCGTGCCGGTCGCCTTGCTGCCGTTGATGCGAAAGCGCGCCTATGGGCTCCGTGTCGCGAGTTGGTTCACCGGGGATCATCTGGGATCTTACGCGCCGCTGATCGATCTTGAACGGTGGCGGACCGTCGCCGAGGGCGAACAGGTTCGCCTGTGGCGGCAGGGGTTTTCGTTGCTCGCCGATTGCGATCTGGTTCATCTCCCCGATATGCCCGCCTCGCTTGCTCAGGCGAGCGGATTGAGCGCCGCGCTCGGCGGCCGGGTACTTGCCGATTGCATACACATTTCGCGCTATGACGATTGGGCGTCGTGCGATGCCGAGCGCCGCGACAAGCGCCGCCGCAAGGTCGACCGCCAGCAGGGCAGCAAGCTGGCCGGGCGAGGCGAGGTGAATTTTGAGATCGTTACCGCCGGCGCGGAAGCGGACGGAATTATCGATACGATGTTTGCCCACAGGGCCGAACGGTTCAAGGTCCAGGGCATCCGCGACCCGTTCCGCCACGGCCCGGTCAAGGCATTCTACAAGCACGCCATGCAGAGCGCCGACGGCATTCTGCATGTGTTGCGCCTCGACGGCCAAGTGATCGCCGTGCGCTACAACATCGAAGCGGGCGGGGGGCTTTATTCGCTCATCACCTCCATGCATCCGTCTCCGGACATGCAGTTTGGCTCCCCGGGCAAGCAGAATCTGCTGCACGCCATGCAGGCAAGTTTTGACGGCGGTTATCGGTTCATCGACATGGGCAAGGGCGAAAGCGACGAAAAACGCCTCTGGTGCAATGAAAAACAGCCGCTCATGGCGTTCGCCCATGCGCTGACCCCGACCGGACGTCTTGCGGCGGCGGGTCTGGCGGCCGGCGAGAGGGCAAAGGGCGCGATCAAGACCCATCCGGCGCTGTTCGACATGTATCGCAAGCTGCGCAGCCGCATGGGCGGCCGGGTGCAGACCGCAAGGACATGATGGTGTGCCTGGGTCGCGTTGGCTCGGTGAATCCGAAAGTCGCGATAAAGAACTGAAGTTAAAAGAGCTTCATGCCGCGTAACGAGGTGTGGGTCGATTTGCCGACGATGATGTGGTCATGCACGGTGATGCCCAGCGGCTTGGCGATATCGGCGATCTGACGGGTCATCTGGACGTCAGCTGACGACGGCGCAGGGTCGCCCGACGGGTGGTTGTGCACAAGGATAAGCGCGGTGGCCGAAAGCTCCAGAGTGCGCTTGATGACTTCGCGCGGATAGACCGGCGTGTGGTCGACCGTTCCGATCTGCTGCACCTCGTCGGCGATCAGCTTGTTCTTTTTGTCCAGAAACAGGATGCGGAACTGTTCGACCGTTTCGTATGACATCGAGGCCTTGCAGTAATCGATGACCTCGGTCCACGAGCCCAGGATCGGGCGGTCGTGTACGGCATCCCTGCCGATGCGCTGGGCGGCGGCGAGGATGACCTTGAGATCGGTGATCGCTGTGGGCCCCAGTCCGTCGATTTCCTCGAGCAAATGCGGCGGGGCGCCAATCGCTTCGGAAAAGCTGCCAAAGCGCTTGAGCATGGCCTTGGCAATGGGCTTGGTGTCGCGGCGAGGCAGGAGCCGGAACAGCAAGAGCTCGAGCAGTTCATAATCCTGCAGTGCCGCTGAGCCGCCTTTGGTAAAGCGTTCGCGCAGCCGGTCGCGATGCCCGTGATAATCGGGCGCCGCTTCGGCCAATCCATTCGTGTCGCTTGCCCCCGGTTTCGACGTCATGGATCGTTGCGGGCCTCCAGGGGATTGAACAGACCACGCGGCGAGAGCGTGAAAATCTCGTTTCCGGTTTCGGTTATGCCGATCGAATGCTCGCACTGGGCCGAAAGCGTGCGGTCGCGGGTGACGGAGGTCCAGCCATCGTTGAGGATTTTGACCTGCGGCCGGCCGAGATTGATCATCGGCTCGATGGTAAAGATCATGCCCGGTTTGAGTTCGACCCCGGTGCCGGGATTGCCGAAATGCATGATGTTGGGTTCATCGTGGAACAGGCGGCCCAGCCCGTGGCCGACGAAATCGCGCACCACGCTGGCCCGCTCGCCTTCGGCATAGCGCTGGATGGCGGCGCCGATGTCGCCGGTGGTGTTGCCCGGCTTGGCCGCTTCGATGCCCAGTCGCAGGCTTTCATAGGTGATCTCGATCAGCCGCTCTGCCTTGCGGGAAATTTCACCCACCGGATACATGCGGCTCGAATCGCCGTGCCAGCCATCGACGATCAGGGTGACGTCGATATTGACGATATCGCCCTCGCGCAGCGGCTTTTCGCCCGGCATGCCGTGGCAGACGACGTGGTTGATCGAGGTGCAGGTGGAATAGCGGTAGCCGCGATAGTTGAGCGTCGCCGGCGCGGCGCCGTTGTCGCGGGCAAACTCATAAACGAAGCGGTCGAGCTTTGCAGTCGGAACGCCCGGTTCGACCATGGGAACGATAAGATCGAGCACTTCGGCGGTCAGCGCGCCGGCCTTGCGCATGCCGGCGAAGCCCTCCTCGCCGTGCAGCGGGATGACACCGGGCATGCGTTTCTTCTTGGCCGCCGCTTCGACGTAGGTGGTCATTGTGGTCTCCTGTTGGAGGCAAGGTAATCGGCTCACTCGCGTATGGGAAGAGGGTCTCCGAGGGTGATCGCGTCTGCCGTTATATCGGTGGCGTAGCACAGGGCCTCAACCCCTGCCGCGCGCGCCTCGCCGAACGCTCTGGCATAAGCCTTGTCGATATCGGCGGCGAGGGTGAACTGAGTGCAATCGCCGCGCTGGACGAGATAAAGCATCACCGCGCGGTGGCCTTCCCCGACCATGCGCGCCAGATCGGCCAGGTGACGCGCTCCGCGCGTGGTTACCGAATCGGGAAATTCGGCCAGCCCCGCTGCGCGCACCAGATGGACGTTTTTGACCTCGAGATAGCAGTCGGGCAGCCCTTGGCCGGTCAGAAGGAAGTCGATGCGGCTTTTTTCGGCGTATTTCACTTCAGGCCTTATGCCGTCATAGGCGGCCAGCTCGGGAATGGCGCGGGCACGCAAGGCTTCGCCGACGATGCGGTTGGGGTGGGCGGTGTTGATGCCCACAATGCCGGTGGGCAGTTCGACCAGTTCGAGAGAATGGGCCAGCTTGCGTTTCGGATCGTCCGATTTGGAGAGCCAGACGGGCAGGCCGGGCATGGCGAGCCCGGTCATGGCGCCGGGATTGGCGCAATGGGCGGTAACGATATCACCGGCTTCGAGCGTAACGTCGGCAAGGAAGCGCTTGTAGCGCCTGATCAGCGTGCCGCGGGTCAAAGGCCCTGAAAAGTGCATAAACTCACCAGAATTGCTTGATTTCCCGGACCGGGAAGGGCATCCATGACGCTCCGTTTAGAGCATTGAACCCATGAATGAAACAGCAGTCACTGCCGGCCTGATCGTTATCGGGGATGAAATCCTTTCGGGACGGACAAAGGACGTCAACATCGCAACCACGGCGCAGTTCTGCACCGATCTGGGGATCGAGTTGCGGGAAGTGCGGATCGTTTCCGACGACACCGATGCGATCATCGAAGCCGTCAACGCGCTGCGCGCCCGCTGCACATATGTCTTTACGACCGGTGGGATCGGGCCGACCCATGACGATATCACCGCCGATGCCATAGCAAAGGCGTTCGGGGTCGACTTGCCGATCAACCAGGAAGCGCGGGCCATGCTCGAAGCGCGCTGGGCCGAAAGCGGCACACCCGCGACGCCGGCCCGGCTGCGGATGGCACGCATTCCAGTCGGGGCCGATCTGATCGTCAATGCCGTTTCGGCCGCTCCGGGTTTCCGCATCGGCAATGTGCATGTGATGGCGGGCGTGCCCAAGATCATGCAGGCCATGCTCGAATCGATCGCGCCGACGCTTGAAGGCGGCCGCAAGGTGGAAAGCCGGACGGTGCCGGCCGCCGTGGGAGAGGGCGCCGTTGGCGACCCCTTGGGCGAAATCCAGTCGCGCTATGACGACGTCAAGATCGGGTCCTATCCGCAGATGGGCAATACCCATGTGATGACCTATCTCGTGTTACGCAGCCACGATATTGAACGGCTCGAACAGGCGACAGCCGAGGTGCAGGCGCTGGTCGATCGCCTTCACGCCGAAAAGAACATCGTTTTGCCCAAGGAACCTTACGCATGACCCCGCAGAACAAATCCTTCCCGGTTTCCTGGGATCAGTTTCACCGTGATTCCCGTGCGCTGGCGTGGCGGCTGACGAGCGAAGGGCCGTTCCATTCGATCGTCGCGATCACCCGCGGCGGGCTGGTGCCGGCGGCGATCATCGCGCGCGAACTCAACATTCGGGTGATCGAGAGCGTCTCGGTCAAATCCTACGATCATCAGAGCCAGGGCAAGATCACGGTGCTCAAGGCAATCAATTCCGATCTGATCGCGGCCGATGCGTCGGGCGAAAAACTGCTCATCATCGACGATCTGGTCGACACCGGCGCGACGGCCCGCGCGGTGCGCGACATGCTGCCCAACGCCCATTTCGCCACGGTCTATGCCAAGCCGCAGGGCCGCGATATGGTCGACAGCTTTATCACCGAGGTCAGCCAGGACACATGGATTTTCTTCCCATGGGATCTGGACTTCACCTACGCCGCCCCCATTGCAGGCGGCACTGACTGATGCTGATCAAGCTCGAGGTTCTCGAGAAGATAAAGTCGGGCGAGATCACGCTTCAGTTCCGCCGCTGGCGGCGGCGCACGGTCAAGGCGGGTGGTACACTCAAGACGAAGGTCGGGGTTTTGCAGATCGGCAGTATCACACCGATCAGGCCCGACGATGTCGGTGATGCGGACGCCCGCCGTGCCGGTTTCCGTGACAGCGCCGAATTTCTCCAATGGCTCGATACAATGAAGCCTGGAGAATTGGACCGGATCGAGGTCGGGTACAAGGGCGAATAAACGCCCTCGCGCTCAGTCCACGATCTCGATCGAGAGCGCCAGAAGGTCGATGACCTGTCCGGTGCCGGCGGGATCGGGCAGAATGCCGACAAAGTCCCCTTTGCCCTGCTCGATTTCCCTGACCGCATAACGGAACATGGCCGGGCCGTCGCCCGCAGTTACCTGGCGCCAGCCGCTGTTTCCGACTTCGTGTGTGGAATAGGCAACTTCGATATCGGCACTCGTACCCTCGACGGGGGCGGCAAGAATATGGACACGTATGTCATTGCCGCTTGCGGCCTGTTCAACCTCATCGGGCAAGCGGAACGCTATGCCGCCTGTCTTGCCGCTCGAATGGGGATCCTCGACGCTGCCGGAGAGGCGGAGAGCGTCGTCGCGCCGTTCGACGGTGAACCCTCTGGGAACCGTGCGATCGGGAAGATCGCTCCACGCAAAGACGTAGGCGCCGGGCAGGTCGGGTCTTTCACCGGTCGATTCCGCAGCCGGTGCGGCGGGCGCTTCGGCTGCCGGTTCTGCAATGGGGTCAGCTGTTTCTTCGGGGGCTGGTTCAACACCGGATTCATCTGGTGTTTCGGCCGTCGGTTGAGCCGGCAGTTCGACTGGCTCCTGGGTAGCCTCGGTTTCCTCCGATTCGGGACCGCCGGGCAAAGAGATCACAGTGCCTATGGACAACTGGTCGCAATCGCCCTCAAGCACATCGGCATTCGCCTCGCACAAGGCGGGCCAGAGGCGGCCGTTGCCCAGTTCACGGGCTGCAATGGACGAAAGGGTATCGCCGGATTGAACGGTGACGGTGGCAGCGGTGGCCGGAAAAGCGGCCGCGAGAAACCCCAGAAAAACCAGCCCCTGCTTGGTCGTGATCGGCATTACGAACCTTCCTATCGCAAGTGAGAAACAGCACCAATAGGGTACAGTTGTTGCACTTTTTCGAAGGGATTTGAACAGATTGCCGGAACAGCAGAATTGCGTGTCGTGCAGACCTTTCCAAAATTCGTCCCGCAACCTATAGGTTTGTGCTGCGCGGGCGTGGTGGAATGGTAGACACACAGGACTTAAAATCCTGAGGAGGTATCTCCGTGCGGGTTCGAGTCCCGCCGCCCGCACCAGTTCTGCAAAACAATGGGCAGGACCCGGCGTTTACCGACGGGCCGGCGGCCTATTTGGTGCTTTTTTGCGCGGTATCGGCCTTGCCGGTTTTCCGGCTGGCCTTGAGTTTATCCAGCAAGGCGCGCTTGGCGTCATTGGACGCTTTGCGGCGGTCGGCATGATCTGGAAGTTTGAAGTTCATTTCGTGCGCTCTTTTGCGGTGCCGCCCAAATAAATGGCCCGGCCAGGAGGTGGAATCTCCGACCGGGCCAAGCCTTCAATCGGCGAAGATCGAAGGGAGGCGAACAGTTAGAGCAGGGCGCCACGCAACGCAAGATTTATCGCGGGCTGGCCTCATTGACAGGGCGAAAACAGTGTCGCCTCGGTTCCGCGATCGGGCCAGACAATCGCGATCTGTTCGCCGGCCTGGGCGAAGCTGATCGGCTCCTGGATGGTTTCGCCCTCCGATTGGCACGCCAACTGCGCGGTGGCACCGCCTTCGGGCGTGGTCTCGATTTGCGTCATGTCGCAGATATTCTCGCGACCCTCGAACCGGGATTCGGTGATCGTGATCGGAAAACCGTCGGTCTGGTCCGTGCACCAGACCGGATCGGCGGCCCACTGGCCGACATAGAACGGTGCAGGTTCGGGCGAGGGCTCGGCTGCCGCTTCGGAATCGCTGGCTTCCGCGTCGGCCTGGGGCGCTTCGCTCTCTGAACATGCAGCCAATGTTGCGGTGAGTGCCAGAGCGCACAATGTGATGAGATGGCCTCGCATGATGGTCCTCCGAAACCTGGTTGCCAGTTCGCGATGCTGACACAAAATCGGCCGCCCCGCGAGCGCGGAACGGCCGACCGGGAGGAGGTCTGCACCAAAAATCCAGGCGGAAAGGGAGGGCCGCCAGGACCGTGTTCGGAACCTACTGGGCCGCGGGCGCTTCCATGGGGGCATCGGTCATCGGTGCTTCCATGGTGTTGGCCGGTGCTTCGGTGGCCGGCATCAGCGCCGCGAATTCTTCGGCCGAGAGCGATCCGTCGGTGTCAGTATCGAGCATGGCAAAGCTTTCAGCGGTCAGGTCTGGAATCGCGACCTGCAACTCTTCCATGCTGATAACGCCATCGGCGTTGGCATCGAGCGAATTGAAATCGAGGGCCTGTGCGAATGCGCCGCCGGTTGCGGAAAGGCCAATAAGCGTCGCAAGGGAAAGAACTGTCTTATTCATGGCTTTGTGCTCCATGTGATGTGGTCCGGACGGGGCCGGCCATTCATTCAAAAATCGCTCGGCAGGTGCCGGGCGTCGATTCCGCTGATCGCGAAACCGTGAGCACATCGTGAGCAGGCGCAGTGGCGGGGGTTGGACCTCGCTGCGGCTATGCAGTGGAGTTTGTTGGGATTTTTTGTGTCGGACCGGGCGCACTGTGGCGAGAATTCGATCACGAAAACGGAGCGAAAGCCCCGATTTGTCGGCTCAACGCGGCCTGGGTGGTAAGCCAATCTGGGCGGCGGGTTCCGGTCTTGCCTTACTCGTTAAGCTGCGGCGCTTGCCCGGACCATGGGTTCGGGTTCGGCAATCGAGAGCGTGCACATGGGCTGGGTCAGCATTTCACGCAGCATCATCAGGCCACGGGTCCAGCGCGCAAGGGCGACGGGGTCGGATGGCGGGACGTTGCCGGAGCGTGCATGGGAAACCACGGCTGCTGCCTCGGCCACGGGCAGGGCCATGACGTTGCAATAAAGCGTGTGCGCGTCGACGTGCGGATTGATCGCAGACTCGACTTTTTCGTCGTGGAAAGCCCAGACCAGCATGAGCGTCAGTTCGTTTCGAGTCAGCAGTTTCATGCCCATTTCCCATTCTGGAAAACCGTTGTCGAGCAAAGCTACACCCGCTTGGACCGTCAGATGGTAAACAACGGGCGCCTCGGGGCGGCAGATTGAAGATGTTGTAAATCGGCGGTTTCGGGGAAAGATAAAATTGCACGAATCGGCAGTGCGTTGCTGCCCCGAAGCCAAAATGAAAAAGGCCGCCTTTGGGGGGACGGCCTTTTGTCGTTCTGGGTCGGGAGCCTTCAGTCGGCGCCCTTTGCCAGGGTTCGTGGTGTCACGAAGCGCTTCTGGTAGAAGAACAGTCCGACGGCGACGGCGAGGCCGAACAGATCGGTGTACCAGGTGCCCTCGATCATCGAGAGCGCGGCGATGAGCAGCACGATGCGCAGAACGATGCCGATGGGCCCGAAATAATACCCCTGCACCGAGGCTGAGAGCAGATACATGCCGAGCAGGGCCGTCGCCACCACGCGCGCGATGTCGATCCATTCGCCCTGCATGAGCAGTTCATGGCTGTAAAAGAACATGAACGGCACGATGAAGGCGGCCAGGCCGATCTTGAACGCTTCGACCGAAGTCTTCATGGGATCGGACCCCGACAGTCCCGCACCGGCATAGGCGGCCAGTGCCACGGGCGGGGTGATCGCCGACATCACAGCGTAATAGAAGACAAAGAAGTGGGCGACGAGCACCGGAATGCCCAGCTGGATGAGACCCGGTGCAACCACCGCGGCGGCCACAGCGTAAGCTGCAGTGGTGGGCATGCCCATGCCGAGAATGATCGAGATGCACATGGCAAAGAACAGCGCAACGAGCTGGTTCTGCTCGGCGATGCCAAGCAGCAGCGAGGAGAACCGCGCCCCGACCCCGGTGAGGGCGATCACGCCGACGATAATTCCGGCAGCGGCACAGACCGCAACGAGCTGGATACTCATCTTGGCGCCGAGTTCGAGCGCCTTGAGCACGGCAGTGGGTCCCATGCGATAGGGCGTGAGCCAGGACACCACGGCTGCCGAAGCCATGGCGACGGTGCCGGCGCGGATCACCGAATAGCCGGCAAACAGAGTGTAGATGAGGATGATGATGGGCAGAAACAGGAAGATCTGCTTGGCCAGCACCCGGAACTTGGGCAACTCGGACTTGGGCAGACCCTTCATGCCGAGCTTTGTGGCCTGAATGTCGATCATGAAATAAACCGACACGAAATAGAGCAGGGCCGGGATGATCGCGGCGACGACGATCTCGGTATAGGGAATGCCGGTCACTTCGGCCATGATGAAGGCGCCGGCGCCCATGATCGGGGGCAGGATCTGGCCGCCCGAGGAGGCTGTGGCTTCGATGGCCGCCGCGCTCTTGGCCGGATAGCCGACCTTTTTCATCAGCGGAATGGTCAGCGAGCCCGTGGCCACCACGTTGCCGGCCGAGGTGCCGTTGATCATGCCCATCAGGCCCGAGGCGAACACGGCCACCTTGGCCGGGCCACCACGCAGATTGCCGGCCGCTGCAAAGGCGAAGTTGACGAAGTAGTCGCCGACCCTGGAGGCCTGCAGGAACGCGGCAAAGACGATGAACAGGATGATGTAGGTCGAAGACACCGCAATCGGATCGCCCAGAATGCCCTGGTCGGTGAAGATGTAGGTGAAGAAGCGCTCGGCGGTGTAGCCGCGATGGGTGAGAAACCCTGGAAGCCAGGGGCCGACGAATGAATAGGCGATGAAAACGCCGGCAATGATGACCAGCGCCAGACCGGCCACGCGGCGGGTCAATTCGAGAATCAGGATGACGCCGACCAGTGCCGCATAGAAATCGGCGGTCTGGGCCATGCCCGTGCCGGCCCGCAAACGAAGGGCGCCGACGTTGAAGATGATATAGCCGAACATGGCGAGCGCGGCGATACCCAGCAGCCAGTCGGCGGGATGGACACGTTCGCGGTTGCGGTCGGAAAACAGCCAGCCGGCGGCGACCGCGGCAATCGTGCCGATCAGCAGCGGCAGGCCGTACGTGGTGAACACGAAGGCGTCGGGCAGGGGCGCAAAGCCGAACCAGCGGCCCGCCCAGGCGTAGCCGACCATGACGGCGCCATAGAGGACACCGGCAGCACCAACAGCGATCAGCCCCCATTCGATAGGGCTGCGGTTGCGGGCCACGACGGGTGCGTCGGGATTGAGGGTCAGCGCCGAATAGGTGAGAAAGCCGATGAACAGGCCGCCGGTCACATGGACCATGCGGTAGGTCCACGGTTCGAGCGGGGAGATGTTCATCACATAAATGTGGAAGATCGTATAGGCGATGGCCATGATGGTGACCGCCAGACCCACCCTGCCTGCAAGGCTGCGCTGGTTGGTGGCGAGGGGCTCCTCGTCGGTCCCCTGTGCGATCATCGGACCGGCGTCGCTGGCCGGTGCGGCATTGTCCTGAGACATTGAACTTTCCTCCCGCGGGCTGCTGGTGCCCCGGACAGCGCATGAGCATGCGCCGCAATTGGTTTTCCTGCAAACAGGCGGATGGCGGTAAAAACCGTCATCCGCCGCGATTGCCTTTCAGAATGGCTGGCGTCAGCCGCGCAACTCGTCAGGGATTTCGATGCCGACTTCATCAAAGTACCGCACGGCGCCCGGATGGAACGGCATGAAGGTATTCTTGTCGACATTGTCGATGATTGTTTCGGCGGCAGCCGAGTGGATCTGCACCATGCGCTCGGTGTTTTCCATCACCAGCTTGGTGATTTCGTACGCCAGGCTTTCAGGCATGGAATCGCTTGCGATGGCAAAGTTCCACATGGCGACCGTCGGGCTTTCGTCGGGGAAGCCTTCATAGAGACCGCCCGGAGCGTCGAACGCGGCCATTTCAGGCATTTGCGTAAGAATCTGGCCACGCTGTTCTTCGGTGAAGCCGAAAATCCTGACGTCGTTCTCGGCAGCGATCTGAGCGAAGGCTGCAATCGGCACGCCGGCGGCGAACGCAAAGGCGTCGATCAGGCCGTCCTTGACCTGGCTGACAGCGTCATTGGCGCCCGAATAGGAAATCTCGGGCGAGACGCCCAGGATCTCGAAATAGCGGGGCCAGTAAGTGGCAGCCGTACCGCCGGCAGGACCGACAGAAACGCGCTTGCCGTCAAAATCGGCAACCGATTCGATGCCCGAGGAGGCCAGCGTCACGACCTGGAAGGGGGTCTGATACATCGGGAACAGGGCGCGCAGGCTCTTGTGCTCGACGCCGGGTGCGAGTTCTGAAACGCCGGTCCAGGCTTCATATGCCGGGCCCATGGTGACAAGGCCCATCAGGTGGTCACCGGTTTCGACAAGTGTCGAGTTCTGTACCGGGCCGCCGGTCACTTCGCCCGAAGCGTTGACGCCGAGTTCCTGAGTGATCAGGCCGCCGAGGCCGGTGCCATAGATGAAGTAGGTGCCGCCCTGGCTGGCAGTGCCGATGGTCATGCTCGAGGGCCAATCGGACCGGTCATCCTGGGCAATGGCCGGAGATGCGGCGAGCAGGGTCGCTGCCGCAAAAGCGGCAAGAGTGGTAAAACGCATTGCGTTCCTCCCGTGGGTTTACCTCTTTGGGTTCATTCCTGACCGGGCGCGTAACGTCCTCCGCATCGCCCGGCGGTGGCCCATGAGGGGCGCAATGGCCGGCGCGGCGCAAGCGGATCGAGACCGCTTGCCATAGTTTTTTCATATTTTTGGAGGTGCGTGGGTGGAAACGGTAACATCGGCCCCATCCGGTGTGTGGATTCCCCCACAAGCGCACCCGAATTCAGTCGGCCTCGGCCTCGCTGGGCAGATAACGGCTGCGCTCCAGCCCGTATTTCTGCATCTTTTCGTAAAGCGATTTGCGCGACAGCCCCAGCGATTCATAAACGGGCTTGAGGCTGCCTGCATGGGCGATCAGCGCGCTTTCTATGACGCCGCGCTCGAAATCGGCGACCCGCTCGGCCAGCCGGGAGTCGCCTTCCACCGCGCCATTGTGGCTGACCGTTTCAATGAACGGCAGGCCAAGATCGAGGATGTAGCGGTCGGCCGCATTGCGCAGTTCGCGCACATTGCCGGGCCAGTGGCGCTCGCTGAGTGCTGTCAGGACCTGCGGCGGCACGGTGGTCGGCTCGCGCCGGTAGCGGGCTGCCGCTTCGGTCAGAAGCTGCAGGAAGAGCAGGGGAATATCCTCGCGCCGCTCCGACAGCGGAGGAATTTCCAGCGTTATGACATTGAGCCGGTAAAGCAGGTCGGCCCGGAACGTTCCTTCCGCCACATTGGCTTCGAGCGGGGTTTTCGAGGTTGCGACAAACCGCACATCGAGCGGCAGGCCATCATTTGAGCCCAGCCGGGTTATGGTGCGCTCCTGGATGACGCGGAGCAGCTTGCCCTGGACGTCCATGGGCATCGAGCCGATCTCGTCGAGCAGGATGGTGCCGCCCTGCGCCAGTTCGAACTTGCCGAACCGGGCCCGCATGGCGCCTGGAAAGGCGCCGACTTCGTGGCCGAACAGTTCGCTCTCGATCAGATTGGCGGGCAGCGCGGCGCAGTTGATCGCGACGTAGGGCTTGCTCGAGCGGTGGGAGAGATCGTGCAGGGCACGGGCCGTCACCTCCTTGCCCGATCCCGTATCGCCGACGATCAACACGTCGGTGTCGGTCGGGCCGATGGTTCGCAGCTTGCGGCGCAACTCCACCATGGGGTTGGAGCGGCCCAAAAGCCGCTGTTCGAGATCATCGCTCTGGCCGGCTGCAGCGCGAAGGACCCGGTTTTCCAACACCAGCTTGCGGTATTCGAGGGCGCGGGCGGCGATCTCGGCCAACTGGCTGGTCACGAACGGCTTTTCGATGAAATCATAGGCGCCTTCGCGCATGGCGCGGACTGCCAGTTGGACGTCGCCATGGCCGGTGATCAGGATCACCGGTATGTCGCGGTCGAGTTCGTGCAGCCTGTTCATCAATGTCAGGCCGTCCGGGCCCGGCATGCGGATATCGGTGATGACGATGCCTTTAAAGCCAAACCCGGCGAAATGGGTGGCCTGTTCGGCCGAAGCGAAATCGATGACCTCGAAGCCGGCCAGTTCCAGGGCCTGGGCGGTCGAATGACGCAATTCGTTTTCGTCGTCGACGAGGATGATCTTTGCGCCGCTCATTGTGCGGCCTCGGCAAACCCCGATTGGATGCTTTGGAGTTCGATGGTGAACAATGCGCCGCCTTCGGGATGGTTTTCCACGCGCAATTCGCCTCCGAAGTCCTTGATGATGTTGTAGGAAATCGAAAGCCCGAGCCCCAGCCCCTTGCCGACTCCCTTGGTGGAAAAGAACGGGTCGAAGATCCGCTCGGCAAGGCTCGAAGCGATGCCCGGCCCGTGGTCGCGGATCGCGACGGCGACCCGGTTTTCCTCTCGCCGCGCAGTCAGTTCAATGCGGCGGTCGGTTCCGGTTTCGGCGGCGTCGATGGCATTGGTGAGAATGTTGACCAGAACCTGCTGGAGGCGAACCGGACCGCCAATGACCGTCAGCGGTTCTTGTTCGATGTCGACGATCAGGTCCACGCCAGTCGATTTCACCCGCCAGTTTATCAGTTCGATCGTATCGCCGATCACCAGATCGAGCGGCACATTTGTCAGCTTTTGCTTGGGCTTGCGGGCGAAATTGCGCAGGTGGCCCGAGATGGAATTCATGCGGTCGATCAGCCCCGAAATGCGCCCCACATTGGCGCGCGCGTCTTCGATCCGTCCACGATCGATCAGGACCAGCGCGTTGTCGGCATAGTTGCGGGCGGCCGAGAGCGGCTGGTTGAATTCGTGCGACAGGGCGGCCGACATCTGACCCAGAGCGGCGAGTTTGCCAGCCTGAATCAGGTCCGATTGGGTCTTGCGCAACATCTGTTCGGTCACCCGGCGCTCGGCCACTTCTTCTTCGAGCTTGATATTGACGCTGGCGAGTTCGGCCGTGCGCTCGGTGACGCGGCGCTCGAGCATTTCCTTGGCCTCGCGTTGCAGGTGCATGCGCTCGCGCAAGCGGGCCCGTCGCTGGGCGTAGATTGCACCGGCCAATGTGCCCAGCGCGATGGCGAGGAGGGCGATGATGGTGGTCGTGAGCGCCTGGGCACGGGCCGAGGCGGTGTCGAGCATGACGCTGACCGTCCAGTCGGCCTCGGGCATGGATTCGGAGACCACAAGATATTCGCTGGCCGTCGCCTCGCGCTCGATGCTGAGCAGGCGATGGCGCGCGTCTCCGGTTTCGCGGAACGGCAGCTCGACGAGTTCGGCGTTGGCATAGCGCCGGGTTTCGGCGGTGCGGGCTAACCGGTCGGCGGTCAGCGGCAGCATGGAATTGTAGAGCAGGTCGGCCCGACTCGACATGAAGATGATGCCCTCGGGGTCGGTCACCACGATGAGATAGTCGCCGCCGCGCCAGGTCTCTTCGATCGAATCGACGTCAACCTTGACCGCCACGACACCCTTGAACTGGCCATCGACCAGAACCGGTGCGCCGAAATAATAGCCGCGCTTGAACGATGTGGTGCCAAGAGCAAAGAAGCGGCCTTCGCCCCCTTCGATTGCGTCGTAGAAATAGGGGCGATACTGGAAATTCTCGCCCACGAAAGGCGTATCGCTGTCGTAATTGGAGGCGACGATTGTCGTTCCGTCTTCGCCCATCACGTAGATGTCGGAGGATTCGAACTGGGTATTGATCTGCTTGAGATAGGTGTTGACGTCGGCAACGAGGTCCTGATTGCCGGGATCGGCGAGCACGGCCTTGATGTCATCAAAATCGGCAATAACCCTGGGCAGGCTTTCGTAGCGCTCCATGTGGCCACGCAACACGGCGACCGCGAGACGCAGGGTGTTGTTGCCGCGCGCATTGGCTTCGTCGAAATAGAGCCGGTTGGCGTAGCCGCTGCCCCACAAGGCCACCGCCGCCATGGCGAACACGGCAAAGCCAGCCGCCGCAATCCAGCGGCGTGGCATTGGCCGGTGAAGCGGCGCGCTTATGGTTTGAGCAAGGGTCATGGCGCCATAGTAATGGCGAGATGAACTTTTCGAAACAATTTCTTGGACTGGGGGTTCTCCCCATTCCGCTTATCGACTTGAAAGGTTGAACTTATGGCGTTTGGACGATGGACACGAAGGATTGCGGCTGGACTGTTGTTTGGAACAATGGCCGGCCCGCTTGCCGCCCAAACGCCCGAGCCACCGATCTGGGTTATCGAGGACGACAATTCGACCGTCTATATGATTGGCACCGTGCACATGATGCGCGACGGCGTGGATTGGGAAAGCCCGCAACTGGCCGACATTCTCGATGCGGCCGACAACGTCTGGCTCGAACTCGCCAGTTTCGAACCTCCGGAAAACCTGTTCGGGCTCATAATGGAATCGGGCATGTCGCCTGACCGTCCGCTGTCTTCATTGCTTGATGACGAGGAAATGGCAGGGCTTGAAACCATTCTCGATGAGCATGGGGTGCCGCTCGACAGTTTCGATGACTTGCGCCCCTGGTACGCCTATTTGCAGATTTCGAGCCTGATGCTGGTCGATGCCGGGTTCGATCCGCAGGGCGGCATCGACATGCACATCAAGGACCGGGCCGACCGGATGGGCATTCCAGTGATGGGGTTTGAAACCTTCGAGCAACAGTTCGAAACGCTTTCGGGCATGGACGAGTCCGTGCAACTGGACGTGCTGCGCCAGACCATAATCGAATATGAGGAAGCCAAGATCAGTCTGGTCGATGAACTGGAAAGCTGGATCGACGGCGATCTTTCCACTCTGGAGAGGGAAACTGCCGAAATCGCCGAGGAACTCGAAGGGTTCTACGATGTGCTGTTTACCGAGCGCAATCTCGGTTTTGCCGATGGTATCGAGGACATTCTCTCGGGCAAGGGGACATCTTTGGTGGCCGTCGGGCTGGGCCACTATGTCGGCCCGGATTCCATTCCCGAAATTCTGGAAGAACGCGGCTATACGGTCGAGCGGCGCTAGCCGAGTGCCGCAGCCGCTTCGTCGACGATCTCTTTGATCGACAGTGCCACGTCGATGGTTATGCCGTGCTCGTCGGGTCCGAACGGCTCGAGGGTCGCGAACTGGCTGTCGAGCAGGGCCGATGGCATGAAATGGCCCGGACGGTTGGCCTGGCGCTCGGCAATGACCGATTTGTCCCCATGCAGCAGCACGAAGGCGATCGGTTCCTCGGCCCGGTTTGTGAGGCAATCGCGATAGGACCGGCGCAGGGCCGAGCATGCGCAGACAACCCGCCCATTGGTGTCGGCGGTGTTGCGCATGGCGTCGGCAACGATCTCCAGCCACGGCCAGCGGTCTGAATCCTCGAGCGGGGTGCCGCCGCGCATCTTTTCGACATTGGCGCGCGGATGGAGATTGTCGGCGTCGATAAAGGGCACATCCAGCCGTTCGGCCAGCTCCTCCCCGATTGTCGACTTTCCGGCGCCCGAAACGCCCATGACGACGATGAGACGGGGTTTGCTGGAGGCAGGTGACGGCATGGCGATCCGGGTGTTGCTTGATGAGGTTTTCTTACCTGCCACGGTCCCGCCCGCGCTGCAATCGGTTGCAAGCCATTGATGCATCGGAGTGACAGCAGGGCGCGATGATGCACGCCGGAGGTTCGGCACAACTTGCCCCGGCTCCCGTCGAGGGCTAGAGACAAGGACTATAGAACTGGAACCAGGGGTCGCCCAACCGATGGACACGGCGTTCCAGGTCCTTATTTGGTCGCGCGGTCGAAGCGGAAAAGTCTGCAGCTTTTCCTGACCGCACACGAAAGTTGAGAGGCTTTGTGCATGGAAGAGGCAGATATCGGCCTTGTCGGGCTTGGGGTGATGGGTGAAAATCTTGCCCTCAACATTGCCGACAACGGCTACAAGGTGGCCGTTTACAACCGCACCGCTGAGAAGGTGGATGCGTTTCTGGCCAATGCCGGGGACCTGAAATCCAACGTGATGGGCAGCGGCGAACTGGCGACGTTCATTTCCATGCTCAAACGGCCGCGCTCGGTCATCATCATGGTCAAGGCCGGCGATCCGGTCGATCAGGTGATTGCCGAACTCAAGCCGCTGCTTTCCGAGGGCGATGTCATCATCGACGCGGGCAACGCCAATTACCACGACACCGTACGCCGCTTTTCAGAGCTCGATGGCACGGGCATCGGCTTTCTGGGCATCGGGGTGTCGGGTGGAGAAGAGGGTGCACGGCACGGCCCCTCCATCATGGTCGGCGGTTCGGAAGCCCAGTGGGACAATGCCGAGGCCGTCCTGACCGCCATTTCCGCCAAGTTCAATGGCGAGGCGTGTTGCGCCTATCTGGGGACCGGCGGGGCGGGCCATTTCGTAAAGACCATCCACAACGGCATCGAATATGCCGACATGCAGATGATCGGCGAGATTTACGGCATCATGCGCGACGGGTTGGCCATGAGCCCCGCCGAGTGTGCCAAGGTTTTCGAGGAGTGGAACAAGGGCCCCCTCGATAGCTATCTCATTGAAATCACCAGCCATGTGCTCAACGCCATGGACGATGAGTCCGGCAAGCCACTGGTCGAGGTCATTCTCGATGCGGCGGGCCAGAAGGGTACTGGCCGCTGGTCGGCCATCGAAGCGCTCAATCTGGGCGTGTCGGCCACCACGATCGAAGGTGCGGTTGCCGCGCGGTCGATTTCGGCGATGAAGGACGAGCGCGTCCGGGGCGAGGAAATCTACGGCGCGGGCGCCAAAGGCAAGGCGACCATTTCGCTCGAGGCGCTGGAAAAGGCGCTGCTGGCCGGAAAGATCGCAGCCTATGCGCAGGGCTTTGCAGTCATGGCCAAGGCGTCCGAGGACAATGGCTGGAACCTGCCGCTGGCCACCATCGCCAAGATCTGGCGGGCAGGCTGCATCATCCGGTCGCGGTTCCTTGACCAGATTGCCCAGGCGTTCGACAGCGGTGGGGCGGCCAATCTTCTGACCCAACCGGCCTTCATCGACATGATGAAGGACAGCAATGGCGCATTGCGGGCCGTGGTTGCCACCTGCGCGATCAATGAATTGCCGTCGCCCTGTCTTTCGTCGGCCCTGGCCTATTTCGATGCCTATCGCCAGGCGCGGGGCACGACCAATCTGACCCAGGGGCAGCGCGATTTCTTCGGCGCCCACGGGTTCAAGCGCTTGGACAAGGATGGCGATTTTCACCACACATGGCCGAGCCTGATCGGTCAATAACGAGAAGGCCGGGGCAACCCGGCCTTATTTGTTCGTGGTCTGAGCTGCACCTTCCGGCTCACCGTTGCCGTTCTCGTCCTCGGGCAGTTCGGTTTCGGGCGGATTGACCGCCTGGCCGCTTGGTTGGGCATAGCGCGGCTTTTCGCGCGCTTCATCATAGGGCCGGTGCGACAGGTCATAGCGAATGGCGGCGAAGATAAAGAGCGCCATGGCGCAGGCAATGATCAGTCCAGCCGCAAAGAACGGTGCACCGGGGAAGGTGAAGGGCCGCAGATCATTGTTGGTGAAAAAGGAAAACATCTGCGTCGCCGCGAGCGGCGCGATGATGGCGGTCAGCGAATTTGAGGCGTTGACCGCGCCCTGAAGTTCACCCTGCTGGTTGGCGCGGGCGTTGTTGGCCAAAAGTCCGGTGAGTGCCGGGGCCGCGACACCCGAAAAGGCGCCGACGACCAGGAAGGTCCACAAGCCCAGCTCGGTGTGGATCATCGAGACCCCGATAAAGGCGACCATGGCCAGCGTGAGCCCGATGATAACGGTGGCGGTAACACCGAGATAGCGGGTTGAAAATCCGACCAGAAGGGCTTGGCTCAGCGCGAACAGGATGCCGAATATGGCCAGCGACCGGCCAACCTGCGATGGCCCCCAGCCAAATTGCTCGATGGTGAAGAAGTTCCAGACATTGGGATAGGTCTGTCCGGCGAGCGAAAACAGGAAAACGCAGCCGAGCAGAACGAAGATCACCGGGGTATGGCGGAAGGCCCAGAGCGCGCCGAAGGGGTTGGCGCGCTTCCAGTTGAACCGGCGACGCCGGAATTTCGACAGGCTTTCGGGCAAAACGAAAAAGCCGAACACCACATTGGCGGCAGCCAGCGCCGAGGCCAGATAGAAGGGTGCGCGAGGCCCGAATTCGCCCAATTCGCCGCCGATCACCGGGCCCACGATAAAGCCCAGCCCGAATGCGGCCCCGATCAGCCCGAACCGTTGCGAACGCTTTTCCTGGGGCGTGATGTCGGCCACATAGGCCGTTGCCGTGCCCATCGCCGCGCCGCAGATGCCCGAGAGCACGCGGCCAACGAAAAGCCACAGAAGCGTGGGCGCCCAGGCCATGATGAGGTAATCGAGAGACAGTCCGACCAGCGAGAGCAGCAGGATCGGTCGGCGTCCCCACCGGTCGGACAGATTGCCCAGGATGGGGGAGAAGATGAACTGCATCGAGGCATAAACGAAGATCAGATAGCCGCCGATCTTGGCGGCATCGGTCATTCCTTCGTGCGACAGCTCGACGATCAGCCCCGGAAGCACCGGCAGTATGATGCCCAGCCCCACGATGTCGAGAAATACCGTGAGAAGGATAAATACGAGCGTCAGCTTGGACTGGGGATTAACGCGCATGGATTTTGGGTGCGGCCTTTGGACAAGCGTTCAGTTGGCATATCGGCGGTGGGAAAGGCAAGAACCAAGAAGCCGGTTCCGAGGCCTTCGATCAACTCTTTCCCGTTTGAATGGCATCATACCCATAAAGCCAGTCCAGACGCTTGAAATGTCCCTGGGGACCTTCAACCCTTATGACCGTGTTGCGGGCAAGCGAGAAGGGAAAGCCCATATGAAAGATTTTCCCGTTGCTGGCCGAGGCGTCCTGCACACGCTTTACCCGCTCCTGACGCAAGGCTGCAAAGCGGGAAAAGGCGTGCTCGGCGCTGGGCGAAGCGGCGAGCAGGGGCGCCAGAACCGCAGCGTCCTCTATGCCCATCGCCGCGCCCTGCGCCTGAAACGGCAGCATGGCGTGGGCGGCATCGCCGACAAGCCCGATAGGACCCTTGTGCCAGACGGGCGTTTCCACGCTCGAAAGGACCCAGGGTGTCCATTCTTCGCCCACTGAATCGAGAATGCGGGCCAAGCGCCTGTCCCTGCCGGGTTTTATCCGTGGTGCGCGGTGGTCGAGGACGGAAAGATCGCGCTCTTTTTCCTGCGTGAACAGCGCCAGGTTGACCGCGTTGCGGTGCGGCAATGGATAGACCACGAGGTGAAAATGGGGATTGAGCAGCAGGCTGGTGCGATTGAGGTCGAGGACATCTGAGAGCGCGTCGGGCGCAACCAGCGTCCGCCAGGCCACCTTGCCGGTGTATCGGGCGCCCGGACCGTCCAGATAGCGGGTTCGCGTGACCGAGCGGACGCCGTCGGCGCCGACAAAAGCGAAGGGCCTTGCCTTGCGGCTTTTCCCGTCCGGGTCCTGTGCGCTCACCGTCGGGGTGTTGGCTGAACTCTCGAGGACAAAATCGGTGACGGAAAAGACGATGTCGATATTGGCAAAGCGCCTAGCGGCGCTGTGGAGCACGTCGAGCAGATCGGCCCGATGCATCACGGCATAGGGCGCCCCGAAGCGTGTTTCGATGGCTCTGCCCAGCGTGAGGGTCTGCAGCGGCGTTTCCCTTCCATCGGGAAAGATGTCGATCCCTTCGGGTGCAAAGCTGCGTTCGGCTATCGCTTGAGAAAGCCCCAGGCTGTCGAGCACTTTTCGCGCGTTGGCGCTGATCTGGAGCCCGGCGCCGAATTCGGAAACCGCGGCATTGCGCTCGAGCACGACAACCTGCAGGCCGAATTTGGCCAGCGCCAGCGCAAGGGTCAGCCCGGCAATTCCAGCGCCGGCAATATAGACTGTGCGCGGAGCGCCCATGGCGCTCTAGGCGTGTTCGACCTCGAACACCGCGCTGGGCGGGTTGGCCGCACCATGGGGCAGGGCGGGGCTGAAGATATAGAGCGTCGAGCAATAGGGGCAGACGATCTCGGTGTCGTGGCCCATGTCGAGGAACACATGGGGATGGTCGAAGGGCGGCTTTGCGCCAACGCACTGGAATTCCTTGGCGCCGATCTCGATGCGGGCCAATCCTTCGGAATTGTGGAAGTGAGGAGTTCCGTGCTGTGCCATGAGAGCGACCATCCGGCTGGGCTTGTTTGAAATCGGGCGGACCATACCGATTTGGGCCGGTCATGGCCAGAGACATGTTGGCGCGGTTGGCGCTGCGGTGCGGGCTTGGTAAGAGAAGGCGATTTCAGAATCGAAAGAATCCCTTATGCCCGTTTTCCAATCCGAAGGTTTCGCGCTTGCCTACCAGGTTCACGGCGAGGGAAAGCCGATAATTGCCGTTCATGGCTTTGCTTCGAATGGAAACGTCAACTGGGTGGCGACCGGCTGGGTCGATGAGCTCACCAAGGCGGGTTATCAGGTCGTCACGCTGGACAATCGCGGTCACGGGGCGTCCGAAGAGATCTACGATCCATCGGTCTATGGCGCTCCGGACATGGCGCGGGACGTGGCCAATCTCATCGATCATCTCGGGTTCGATAAGGCCGCGCTGATCGGCTATTCGATGGGCGCGCGGATTAGCGCGTTCGTGTGCATCCAGAACCCGGAAAAGGTCGCCTGCGCCATCTTTGGCGGGCTGGGCGGCAATATGGTGCGCCCGATGCTCGACAGCGACGAGATCATCGCCGGGCTCAACGCGCCCACGCTGGCCGATGTCACCCACAAGACCGGGCGGCAGTTCCGCATTTTTGCCGAACATACAAAGAGCGATTTGAAGGCGCTTTCGGCCTGCATGGCCGGTTCGCGCACCAAAATGACCGAAGAGCAGGTCAGCCAGATTGCCGTGCCGGTTCTGGTTGCCGTGGGCAGCGAAGACGAGGTGGGTGGCGACCCCCAGGTGCTGGCCAATCTGATGGCGCATGGCGAAGCGCTGGTTATCGAGCGCCGCGATCACATGCGCGCAACCGGCGACCCGCAGTTCAGGCGGGGCGCGGTGGCGTTTCTGGCGCGGGTTTATCCCGCGTAAGGCAAAAGTGAACCAATTTGCCTCAGAACCCTTTGTTTGCGACAATGGGTTCGCCTATATGTGGCAATCGGAAAAAATCGCAGCGAGCGGAGAAGTCATGTCCTCGAGCGTCAAGAAGCCCGGCACCATCAAGGCCGTCGATCCCATATGGGATGCGATGACGGTCGAGGCCGAGCGCATTTGCGCCGACGAACCCTTCCTCACGCAACTGGCGATTTCGAGCATTCTCAATCATTCGAGTTTTGAATCGGCGCTGGCCCATCGGCTGGCCGCGCGGCTCGACCATTCCGACGTTCCGGCCGATCTTATCCGGCAGGCGTTCGATGAAATGCTCGAGAGCCATCCTGAAATCACCGCCTCGGCACGGGCCGATCTGGCGGCGACCCTGGAACGCGACCCGGCCTGCCACAGGGTCGTCGAGCCCTTCCTGTTCTTCAAGGGCTTTCAGGCCATTCAGACGCATCGTTTTGCCCATGCGCTGTGGAACACGGGGCGTCGCGATTTCGCACTCTATCTGCAAAGCCGGTCCAGCCAGGTGTTCCAGACCGACATCAACCCAGCCGCCCGGATCGGCAAGGGCATCATGCTCGATCACGCCACCGGCTTTGTCGTGGGCGAAACGGCGGTGATCGGCGATCATGTCTCGATTCTGCATTCGGTGACGCTGGGCGGCACCGGCAAGGCCGATCAGGACCGGCACCCCAAGATCGGCAATGGCGTGCTCATCGGGGCAGGAGCCAAGATTTTGGGCAATATCAAGGTTGGCGATTGCTCACGCGTCGCCGCCGGCTCGGTGGTGCTCAAGGAAGTGCCCGAGCGCACCACGGTGGCCGGTGTGCCGGCCAAGGTGGTTGGCGAAGCCGGTTGCAACCAGCCGGCGACGGTCATGGACCAGATCGTCATGGTCCCACGCGACTGACAGCGTGTGCAGCGGGGAAAAATCATCCCCGTTCTTGCGTTTGGGGCCATGATGGCTAAAGTCGCGCCGACCTCAAAACGACTGTAATCGATAGCGTTCCAGCGGTGGGCATTGGCTTCGCCGAGCGATAGCGCGCAATGGAGACTTTTTGTGAAGCACGAAGAAATCATCAAGCTGCAGAAATACCTGCAACACAAGTTCGGCAACCGCTCCATCGATGTTCGCCCCCGCCCCAAGCAGGACGACTCGGTCGAACTCTACCTGGGCGATGAATTCATCGGTCTGATCTATCTCGATGAAGACGAGGGGGAACGGTCTTACATGGTGCAGATTTCGATCCTCGATATCGATCTCGACGAAGTCAGCTAATCGGCTGCAAATAAAAAGTGAATTTTGAAAAGGCTTCCCGTTCGGGGAGCCTTTTTGCATTTCGGCCGTTTGCCGTGCATGCTTCCCGTCAGGGGGATTTGTTTGCGGGCTAACAAAGGGAGGCTCCAATGGAAGCCTGGGCCGAGCGGTTGGGTCTGAGGACGGACCCGACGATATTTTTCGTTTCAGCGGGACTTACTGTCATTTTCGTTCTTTTGCTGGTCGTTGTTCCCGAACCGATCGGCAATTTCTTTGAGGTAACCCGTGCCTGGATCGTTACCAATCTGGGCTGGTTTTTCATTCTCGGCGTCAATGCCTGGCTGGGGTTTTTGATCTGGGCCGCCGTCAGCCGGCACGGCCATATCAAGCTTGGCCCGCGCGACAGTACGCCCGACTATTCCAATCTCTCATGGTTCACCATGCTGTTTGCCGGCGGCATCGGCACGGTCCTCATGTTCTGGGGCGTGGCCGAGCCGATCAGCCATTTTTCAAGCCCGCCGATGGCGGGTGTCGAGCCGTTCAGCGAACAGGCGGCCAAGGACGCGATCTCGATCTCGATCTATCATCTTGGCCTGCACACCTGGACGATTTTTACGCTGCCCGGTCTGGCCTTCGGCTATTTCATCAACCGCTATAGCCTTCCGGTGCGGGTGAGCTCGGTGTTTTATCCCCTGCTCAAGGACGGCATTCACGGCCCCATAGGCAAAGCGATCGATATCGCCTCGATTCTCGGCACGCTTTTCGGCGTGGCGGTGTCTCTCGGCCTCGGGGCCTCGCAGATTTCGGCTGGCATTTCCGCTTTGACCGGGATGGCCGACGATGTGCCGTTGACGGTGGGGATCCTTGTGGTGCTCACCGCCGTCGCGGTCGTTTCGATCGTTGCCGGTCTCGACAAGGGCGTGAAGTTGCTCTCCAACCTCAATATCGGCATGGCCGTGGGGTTGATGATCTTTGTTCTGGTGACCGGCTCGACCCTGTTTCTGTTTCGGGCGATCGTCGAGACGTTCGGGCTCTATTTCTTCAATCTGCCCAGGCTGGCGTTCTGGAACGACATGTTGGCCAATATCAATCCCACCAACGACCCGTGGGGCTGGCAGGGTGACTGGACGGTCTTTTACTGGGCCTGGACAGTGACCTGGTCGCCGTTCATCGGCCTGTTCGTGGCCCGCATTTCGCGGGGGCGGACGATTCGCGAGTTCGTGTTCGGCGTACTTCTGGCGCCCTCGCTGTTTACCCTGATCTGGTTTGCGATCTTTGGCTGGCAGGCCATGGAAATCGACGGCATCGGTCTGGCGCTGCGCGAGCAGATGGGGCCGGCTGCCGGCGAATTGAGCCGGGCGGTCGGTGAATCGGTGCCGCTGGCGATGTTCGCCTTTTTCGAGCATTTCCCCTTGGCCACCCTCGTGCAGGGCATCGCCATCGTCGTCGTTGCCATCTTTTTCGCAACGTCTTCGGATTCGGCCTCGCTCGTGGTCGATATGCTGTGCACGGGCGAGGCTGAGCCCGGCCCGGTGCACCAGCGCGTGTTCTGGGGCGTGGCGGAAGGAATGGTGGCCGTGATGCTGATCATCCTGGCCGGCGATCTGGGCCTGACGGCACTGCAGCAGGTGATTACGGTGGTCGGGCTGCCGATCTTCTGTCTGGTGTTCATGATGATCCCGTCGATCATCATGGGTTTCCAGATCGAAGACATCGACCACGTCACTGTGGGCCGACGGCCCAAGCTCGACCAGTTCTAGAAATATGCGGTCTTGAAAAGCTATTTTCGGAGAGGCGTCAGCGCCTCTTCGATACGGCTGTCAAAGCTGCGCCAGTTGTCCAGCGCTGCCGGATCGAAAGCCACGATTGCCGTGTTGCGATCGGAAAGGGTCAGCACGCGCAGGCAGGTTCTGTCGCCGATTGTCATGGCGACCGGCGTCATGCATTTGGCCACGAAGGGGTTGGCCGTCAACGGGTCATACCAAACCGTCTCGCCCGACGTTCCGGCGTCGAGTTCGAGGGGCTTGCCGACAAGTCCGGGAACACCCGAAAGCTGGGTTGCTGCAAACTGGTGCAGATAGACGCTGTCGAGCAGCGCCGCGCTGGTGCGCATGCGTCCGCGCGGCATGATGGTGATCGCGACTTCGCTCAGCTTCCCGTTTTCGCCCAAGGGCAGGGCCAGGGTCAAATCCATCCGCTCGGCAAAACCGTCGCGGCGCTGGATCGGATCGGCCATCAATGCGGCGGGTATCGCGTAACGCTGGGCGCCGATGGTGACGATGTGACTGGCCGAGGGTTCGGCGGCTGCGGCGTCGGCGGCCATCGAATCGAGCCAGCTTCGCGCGCCATAGGCAGCTCCCAGGCCCGCCATGGCCACAATCAGCCCGACAGCAATCACCGTATAGAGCGCAGAGCCCGCCGTACGGGCAGGCAGGATGTCTCGGCGGGTGTCCGAAAGGCTGTTCACATTAACCATAGATGCGCGTGAGCAATGACAACCAGTTTGGGGGCACTTATGCTTAATAAATCGTAAAGTCGGCAATCTGCGCCGCCCCGGCGCCGGAGGAAAGCGTGACGCATCTTATTTTGGCGCTGTTTCTGATCGCCGTGGGCATGAGCGTTGCCGGCACCGGCACCCATCTCTACCAGCAGGTTGCCCGCAAGGTGGCCGAGTTCCGCGTCGAGGGCGCCAACGCGCTCGAGAGCCTCGTCAATCTGTTCGTGATGTTTATCTGCGGTCCCTACATGATGCTCAGGCTCGGCATGCGCGCCGACGCGAGCGGAAGGGCCTCCACCGTCAACGTGATGCTTGCTGCGGTCATCGCGTTCGGCTGGAGTTTCGTGACCGGAATGATGGTTGTGGGCACCTATATCTCGGTTCTCAAGGCCGCTGCCTGACGCCATGCGTCCGGCGCATGGCAGTAATGCCTTGCGCTCGGGCACCGTTTCCGGTCAAACGTGGACCCACGAACCCCGGACCCGGTGAAACCCCGGGTGGCTCTTCCGGCCGCCGATCCGCCGGACAACTAAATCAAGTTTCCAGCTCTCCTGGACCGGAGTATTTCGCTCCGCTGGTTTGGTTCTCAAAACATTCGGAAAATAAATGACCTCATTGACCGCCTATCGCGCGCAGTGGTTTGGCAATGTGCGCGGCGATCTTCTGGCCGGCCTCGTTGTTGCTCTCGCGCTCATTCCCGAAGCCATTGCGTTTTCAATCATTGCCGGGGTCGATCCCAAGATCGGCCTTTATGCATCGTTTTCAATTGCCGTCATCACCGCTATCGCCGGCGGACGTCCGGGGATGATCTCGGCAGCGACCGCGGCAACCGCCGTTCTCATGGTCACGCTGGTGCGCGATCACGGGCTGCAATATCTGCTTGCCGCAACCGTTCTGGCCGGGCTGTTGCAGATCGGCATGGGTGCGCTCAAGCTGGGCAATCTCATGCGGTTCGTCTCGCGCTCGGTGATGACCGGGTTCGTGAACGCGCTTGCGATTCTCATATTTCTTGCCCAGATTCCCGAGCTGACCGGTGTTCCGCTGTTGACATATGTGCTGGTCGCGGCCGGCCTGGGCATCATCTACCTGTTTCCGATGCTGACCAAGGCCATTCCCTCACCGCTGGTCTGCATCGTGGTTCTGACGGTACTTTCGATTTTTCTTGGTTTCGACGTGCGCACTGTCGGCGACATGGGCGAGTTGCCCTCGACGCTGCCTGTGTTTCTGATTCCGGATATTCCGCTAAACCTCGACACGCTCATGATAATCCTGCCCTATTCGGCGGCAGTGGCTGTGGTCGGTTTGCTCGAATCGCTGATGACGGCGCAGATCGTCGATGACCTGACCGATACCCCCTCGGACAAGAACCAGGAGTGCATCGGGCAGGGGCTGGCCAACACCGCTACGGGCTTTATCGGCGGCATGGCGGGCTGCGCGATGATTGGGCAGTCAATCATCAATGTGAAATCGGGGGGTCGCGGGCGGCTTTCATGCTTTGCAGCGGGCGTGTTCCTGCTGTTCATGATCGTGGTGCTTGGAGACCTTGTGGCCCGCATCCCGATGGCCGCACTGGTTGCGATCATGATCATGGTATCGATCGGCACCTTCTCGTGGTCCTCGATTCTCAACCTGCGCACCCATCCGCGCTCGTCCTCGATCGTGATGATCGCAACGGTCGTGACGGTGGTCTACACCCACAATCTGGCGATCGGCGTTCTGGTTGGGGTGTTGCTGTCAGGGATCTTTTTTGCCTGGAAGATCGCCCAGCTCTTCGTTGTGCGCTCGGAGATTTCAGAAGACGGACGCCATCGCACCTATGTTGTCGAGGGGCAATTGTTCTTTGCTTCGGCCGACGATTTCATGGCAGCCTTCAACTTCAAGGAGGTGCTTGAAACCGTCACCATCGACGTCAGCCGTGCCCATATCTGGGATATTTCGAGCGTTGCCGCGTTGGACATGGCGGTGCTCAAATTCCGGCGCGAGGGGGCCACGGTCGAGATCATCGGTCTCAACGAAGCCAGTGAAACGATCGTCGACAAGCTGGCTAGCCACGACAAGCCGGGCGCCGTCGACAAGCTCATGGCACATTAGGGAGGCAATAATGGGAAACAAACTTGTCGCGCTGGTCGATGGCTCGGTCTATTCCAAAAGCGTTTGTGAAAATGCGGCCTGGCTTGCAACCCGGTCGGGCCAGCCGGTCGAGGTGCTCCATGTGCTGGGCCGGCGGGACGTGCCGGTCACCGACCTGAGCGGATCGATTGCGCTGGGTGCGCGTTCGGCGTTGTTGGCCGATCTGGCAGACCTCGACGAACGCCGGGCCAAGCTGTCTCAGCAGAAGGGCAGGGCGATCCTTGAGGATGCCCAATCGATACTGACGGACGGGGGCGTGGAGGCGGTCTCTACCCGTCTGATGAATGGCGATATCGTCGAGACGTTGAGCGATCTCGAAAAGGATGCCGAACTGCTGGTCATCGGCAAGCGCGGAGAGGGTGCCGATTTCGCCAAGCTGCATCTGGGGTCAAATCTCGAGCGTGTCGTGCGGTCGTCCAAGCGTCCGGTATTTGTGGCAGCCAGGAGCTTTGTCGATATCAAGACGGTGCTTGTCGCCTTCGATGGCGGGCCGAGCGCCATGAAGGCCGTGGATTATATCGCCACCAGCCCGATCTTTGCAGGTGTGTCCATTCGCCTGCTCACCGTGGGCAATGAAAGCGGAGACGCATGGGCCAAGCTTGAGGCCGCCAAGGCCAGGCTTGCCACAGCCGGCCTCGACGTCACCGCAGACATTCAGGCCGGGCAAGCCGAAACGGTTATTACCCGGGTCGTCGAACAGGACGGTGTCGATCTGCTGATCATGGGCGCCTATGGCCATTCGCGCATAAGGAGCCTGTTTATCGGCTCGACCACTTCGGAAATGATGCGGTCATGCAAGATCCCGGTGCTGCTGTTTCGGTAGCGCCAGCGAGCCAGAAAAATGCCGGCATTCGGGGAGGAATGCCGGCTCAGTGAACACTCCTGTCGGGGAGTGAGAACGGATGCCCCGGTGGCGGGGCAAATCTTTAGAGCGTGTCCAGCAAAAGTGGATACGGTTTTGCGGTTCGGACACGCGACAAAACAAGGGTTTAGAGCCAAGGATTTGAGTCAATCAAATCCTGAACGGCTCTAGTAACCGGCGGTTGCCGTCACGATTTCGTCACGGCCGTCGACAATATCGACCCACTGGCCGGAATGGGCCTGCGACTGGCGCTTGAGGTAGGTGTAGGGGGTGTCGGTCCAGAGCTTGATGAGCCCTTCCTGATTATCGAGCACAAGGTCGCCCCGGTCGGTGCGCACCATCAGCACCGCATGGCCTTCGCCATCGGGTTGCTTGACCACCGAGATCAGCAGATTGGCTGGGTTCCAGCCGCCCTCGATCAGCGCGGCGCGCTTGGCGAGGACAAAATCCTCGCAATCGCCATAGCCCGATGTGGGATAGGTCCAGAATTCCTCGGTGCCATAGAGGTCGCTGTCGCTCACGGCGGTTATGGTGGTGTTATAGTGGTTGTTGACGTCCTGAAGCTGGCGCCACAGATCGTCGCTAAGGGCCGCCGGTGCGGCCGCGGCCAGCGGCTGGCACTCATAGGGACGGCTCTGGCAGAATTCCATATGCCCGACCGGAATGGAGGTCGTGCCGGCCGAGACCTCGGCATAGGCGAGCTCGAGACGGCTTTCCTGGGCGAGCGCAGGTGCGGCAGCTCCGGCGGACGCGATGAGGGCGACAAGGCCCGAAATAAGGATCGAATTGTTTTTCATTATCGTAATCTCCCCGACGGAGACCACGATAGAGGGCGGCAATTGCCCTGATAGAAAAATTGCCGCGCAGTTTTTAAGCGTGTTTTATCGGGTTGTTTTACAGCCCGTTAGGCATGTTCTTTCCGGTATCGATTCAGCGCCGCGCGTAAAAGGCGTTGCCGCCCGCCACAAGCACATAATGCATGTTGCGATAGGGAAAGGTCAGCCCTGCGGTGTGGAAGTACATGGCGTCCTGCACGCCGGGATGGCGTTCACCGCGCAGCACGCGGGTTGCCATCTGCGCCGCCAGGTTGAGGCTGCGCTGTTCGGTCATCTGCCGCGACAGCACGCCATCGGCGAACTGGTTTTTCTGGCCGACCACGCCGCAGACATCGCTGGGGAACTGGTGGGAATTGGCCCGGTTCATCACGACCGTGCCCACGGCCAGCATGCCGTCCGGGCTCGAGCGGTTGGACTCGAAATACATGACGCGGGTCATGCATTCGTGCGGCGTTTTCGATCCGAACAGTCCGAACAGCGAAACGCAGCCGGAAAGGGAGGTGAGGGCGGCAAGGCTGACGGCAATCGCGGCAACCTTTTTTACGATACGCATGACTTTAGACCATCCAGAATACGCGGGTGGTTGCGCTTTCCGATCCCGCCCCCCAGCGACCGGTCCTGCGCATATAGGCGTAATATTAGGGCAGGCGGGTTAAGGATCGGTTCACTACAAAAATTTTGGAATTGATAATCAGTCCGATTGGTCTAAATTAAGATCAATTGGACTGATTCGGGATTCGGCATGGCAAGCTTCATCGAAGAGGCGCGGAAAAAGCAGATCGTGGAGGCAACCATCGTGGTGCTGGCCCATGAAGGATACGCGCGAGCCTCGCTGTCGCGGATCGCCAAACAGGCGGGAATTTCCAAAAGCGTCATCACCTATCATTTCGCCGGCAAGGACGAAATGTTCGAGGCGGTTTTCAACCATGTCTCGAAGGCGGCGGGGGCCTACATGACGCCGTTCCTCGAACAGGCACGAGATCCCGCCAGCCAGATTGCCGCCTATATCCGGCACCAGATCGCCTATATGCGCGATCATCGCGACGAGCTGCTGGCCATCGGCACGATAGCGATGAACCACGGCGGCCCATCGGGAGAGCCGGATTATATCGCGCGTTCGGCAGAAGAGGAGCGCGGCATCCTGACCACGCTGATTGCGGAAGGGCAGGCGGCAGGGCAGGTCCGGGGTGGCCTTGATGCGCAGTTCATGGCCGGGGTGATTTCCAAAGCCATCGAAGGCGGGCTCAGCGAATGGGCATGGCGCCCCGAGACCGATCTTTCGGCTTATGCCGACCAATTGGTCGAGCTTCTGGAGCGGGGCATGAGGGCCGATGCCGGTGGGTGATCGGGAAACTATCCTTTCTGGGCTCGAGTGGCGTCACGCGGCGGTGCCAACTGCCGTCCTTGCCATCTCGATGCTGGTCGTGGGTGGTGTTGTTGGCTCACAAGCCCTTGGGGCCGGACTGAGGTCCGTACTGCTTGTCGCTTTGATAGTGGGCGTCGCCTGGACGGCGCTGGCCTCGGTTGCATTGGCGAGGAACGAGACGCGCGGTGGTATCGCGCTGTTGCTTGTGGTGGCGCTTTTTGTGGTCAACCTTTTGCTGTTGACCTTGCCGCGCGTCGGGCCGTTCGCTGCGCTGGAATGGAACTGGCAGGGCAAGACGCTTGACCTCGTCTGGTGCCTCGGCGTCATCGCGTTGCTCTCGCCCGGTCTGCGCCGCGAAATCGGCTGGACATTGGAAACGCGGCCCGGAACGTTGCCCGTCGCCTTGATCAACATCGCCATTCTTGCTGCGGCCGGGTTCCTTTTCCTCGGCAGCGGCGTTTCCAGCGCTCCGGACGGCCTGACGGTCGAGCGCATGCTGTTCGATGTCACCTATCCCAATCTTGTCGAAGAAATCGTCTTTCGCGGCTTCATGCTGGCGCTGCTTGACCGCGCATTCGGTCTCCACTGGACTTTCTCTGGCGCGCGGATCGGGTGGGGTTTGGTGCTGACGGCGTGGCTGTTCGGCCTGGCTCACGGCATCGCCCTCGATGCCGACGGAATCGCATTTGATCCGGCCCTGCTGGCCGTCACGTTTGTGGCGGGGCTGGTGTTTGGCTGGATCCGGGCGCTGACCGGAAGTCTATGGCCCGCCAGTCTGGCACATATGGCGCCCGAGGTCGGGATTTTGCTCGCTCTGGCCCAGGCCTGAGTGCGTTGCCTCAAGGAGGACGAGAAATGACGAAGTTCGGATCGATTGGTTTGCGCATCGGCCTTTTGTGGCTGGCGGTCGTGGCCATCTGGCTTTTTTTGGGCTGGCTGCGCGATGCCGTCTGGGGATCAGGGTTTTCCGGGTATACACTGACCGGGCACATGATGAGCGCGGTGCTGGCGACGCTGTTCACTGTGCCATTGGTGATCCTGATGCAACGTGTGTTCGACAACGCACGACTCAAGGACATCGGCTTGTCGATCTCGGCCGACGCCATCCGCCCACTTCTGGTCGGCACCCTTGCATGGCTGGCGCCATTCGCACTCGGGCTGGGGATATGTCTGGCAACGGGTTGGGCCACGGTGACGCCAACTGTAAACTGGGCTGAAATACTTACGTTCCTGCCCCTGTTGGTCGTCCTGGTCTTCCTGTTCGAGGCCTTGCCTGAGGAACTGGTGTTCCGGGGCTATATCTACGGCCAACTCGCCTCCGGGATGAGCCGATTGTGGGCCGTGCTGATTCAGGCGGTTCTGTTTTCGGCCTGGGGTGCCGCGCTCTGGACAGTCTCCCTCGGCGCAGTACCCATGGACAGGATCGTCATGTTCTTTTTCATGGGGCTGGTTCTGGGCATGGTGCGCGTCGTGACCGGGTCGGTATGGGCCAGCATCGGCCTGCATGTTGCCTTCCAGACCGTGGCGCAATTGCTGCTCAACGAGACGCGCGGGCATTTCGCGATTGCAGGGACCGACATGCTCCAACTGGTGGCGCTGGGCGTCGTGCCGTTCTCGCTGGCGGCGATGATTTCTGAAATTTTCTACAAGGGCCCGCACGGCTGGATGGTGCGGGCTGGTAGATCCGTGATCAGTTGATCCGCAGGTTCTGCTGCACGACCGTCAGCATCTCCTGCACCGATGCAAATTCGACCGCGATGCCGTCGGAGAAATGCCGGACCACGCGGGCCCGCATGCGGCCGAGCGAGATGGGGGTGCCGAGCGCGGGGCGAACCTCGATTTCCACCGCAGCGCCCGAGAGCGAGATGTCGGTGATCTTGCAATTGTAGCGCCGTCCATCCTCGAGAACGATGGATGAGTGGCGAATGTCGGGCACCACGCGCTCGTGACGCCGGTCCTCGGGCAGGTTCAGGATGTCCTTGTTGGCCAGCCAGGTCAGCTGAGCCGCCATCTTGTCGCGCCTGCGGGCCGAGGCGACGATATCCATGTGAAATCCGCCATCGATCAACTCAAAGATCGTGCCTTCGACGCGGCCCAGATAGTCGAGATAGATGATGACCTTTTCTCCGACCTTGCCGGAGACCGGAGCAATGACCATAGCGTCGCCGGGCGACATTTCGATGATCTGGCAGGGAAACTCGCGACGATCGGCCAGCATGTAACGGCCAAGCACGGAGACCTGAACACGTTGGAAACGGTCTGCATCTTCGCGCGGAAGAACGTCAGCCAGCGTCGTCCGAAGCGTTGTATCTTCGCTGAACATGTTGCGCGCCGCCCTGTTGCCTGTCGGTTTTCATACCAACAATATGCGCAATAGCGTTAACGGACGGTAAGGGTGGCGATGTTTGAACCGCCCGTTAGAGCGTGTCCAGCAAAACCATGTCCTCGACGCGATCGGGGATGGTAACGGTTTTGCGGTTCGAACACGCGCCAAAACAAAGGCTTGGAGCCAAGGATTTGAGCCGATCAAATCCTGAACGGCTCTAGTTCTTTCCGCCGTCGATAACCGAGAGGTGCGCGTAGCGGCGGGCCGAGTAGCCGGCGACGGTTGCGGGCATGGGGGTGGAGGGCCCATCGTTCATTGCCGCGGCGATGTCGTCGAGCATGGCGCTGCGATACCCTTCGGGGGTCACAGTGTCCTTGTCGTCGGGCCAGATCAGCCGCAGGCCGGTAATGCGCTGGTCGACGATAGGGTGGATGCCGAGCCAGTAGGGTGCGTCGAGCGCCGAAAGGCCACCCATCATCCGCGACGTCGTGACGCCGTTGTGCCGGAGCGGGAACAGCGCCATCTCGAATGAAAGCTTTTCGCCGCGTTCAGTACTGCCCTCGAATGTCACCAGGGCCACCGCATGGTCCTCGGTTACCGCCCGCATCAGCGTTTCGAGCGCGTCGTGATCGCGCACCGACCACAGGGCCGAGAAGGGCCGGGACTTGAGTTCGCGGCAATAGGTGGCGCAGATATGGGAGCCGGCAAGCCGGAAATTGAAATCGAGCCCGTCGCCGGATTCGAGGATGAAGGTGTGGGCCAGCGCATCGCGAATCCGTGTAGGATCGATGTCCCGGCGCTCGGGCGTGGAGCGGGCACCGCGGATTTCGTTCCAGTAGGAGTAGAGCGTTTTCGTCGAGCGCTGTTGCATACCGGCAGACCTTAACAATACGATGCGCGGCTCGTGATGAGCTCCCGCCAAGACAACGTTACATTGCCAAATCGGCTGCGTAAAAGCGCTCTTAAACAATCATTAAGGTTAATTTCCACCGGCCCGGTGTGGATAAGCCGCCAAGCCGGTACACCGCCGCTGCAAGACAAGGGAAAACCCGATGGCCGATACGCCGCAAGAGCCGCAACGCGAGCCGATTTTCAACGTGCCGGGCGTCATCATGGTCCTGATCGGGCTGATGTGGGCGGTTCACATTGCCGCCGATCTGGCGCTCGATGAATACGGCCTTGGCAATCTGCGGATCTGGTTCGCGTTTATCCCTGACCGGATCACCAACGGCGCCGCGTGGCAGGGTGGGGCGCTGCCGCTGCTTTGGACCGGCTTTACCCACGCGTTCCTGCATGTCGATTACATGCATCTGCTGGTCAACACCGCCTGGCTCATGGTGTTTGGGACGCCGGTGGGACGGCGCTATGGCACGGCGGGCGTGCTGATCGTCTTCCTGCTCGGAGCGCTGGCCGGCGCTATCGTCCAGTCGATTGCCCTGATGTTTTCTGTCAATCAGTTCGCCGTGCTGCTTGGCGCCTCCGGTGGTGTATCGGCACTCACCGGGGCCGCGATGCGGTTCATTTTCGAGCCCATAGTGGTCGGCCATGATTCGGAAACCGGCGAGCCGGTGGCGCTTGGGCGCCGGACGTCTACACTTGCCGGCGTGTTCGCCAATTCGCGCAGCCGGACCTTCATCATCTTCTGGTTGGGGCTGAACCTGCTGATCGGCTTTGCCCCCTTCATCCTGGGCGCCAGTGTCGCCATTGCCTGGGAAGCCCATATCGGCGGGTTCGTCGCGGGGCTCTTGCTGCCTTCGGTTCTCGACAGATTCGCGCGGCGCAATCAGCGCCCGTAAACCTCTTTAGGGTCGAACAGCGGCGCCTCGCCCGTATCGCTGAGCCCGACTTCGCCCTCGGTCATTTCGACCCGACGGTAAAAGCAGCTCTTGTGGCCGGTGTGGCAGGCCGCCCCGTGCCCTGTTTGCCTGACGATCACCATAAGCGCGTCCTGGTCGCAATCGGTGCGCAGTTCCACTAGTTCCTGGAGTTCGCCCGAGGTTTCGCCCTTTTTCCAGAGTTTCTCGCGCGAGCGCGACCAATAGGTCGCGTGGCCGGACCGCAGCGTTTCGGCAATCGCCTCGGCGTTCATGTGTGCGACCATGAGCACCTCATTGGTGCCCGCCTCGATGGTCACGGCGGTCACCAACCCGTTCGCGTCGAATTTCGGCGCGAAGATGGGGCCCGCTTCGATATCGGTCTTGGATAGGGTTTGGGGGTCGGTAAACTGTGTCATGGCGCGGTCTTTACCCGATGACCGCGCCTCGCGAAAGCGTCTATCGCCCGGCGCGGATGAGGGCGAAGAAGCGGTCCTGTTCCTGCCGATCCTCGGCAAAGACCCCGGTGAAGCGGTGGGTAACCGTGGACGAGCCGTGCTTTTTGATGCCGCGCATCGACATGCACATATGTTCGGCCTCGAGCATCACCGCAGCCCCGCGCGGGTTGATGGCTTCGTTGATCGCCTCGATGATCTGGGCGGTGAGGTTTTCCTGGGTCTGCAACCGCTTGGCGAAAACGTCAGTCACCCGAGCCAGCTTGGAAAGGCCCACCACCCCGTCATGGGGCAGATAGGCGATATGGGCCTTGCCGACGAAGGGCACCATGTGGTGTTCGCAATGGGAATGGAACGGGATATCGCGCACCAGTACGATGTCGTCATAGCCGCCGACCTCGGTGAAGGTGGTTTCGAGAACCGCTTTGGCGTCTTCCTCGTAGCCAGCGAAAAATTCGCGATAGGCGTCGGCGACGCGGCGCGGCGTGTCGATCAGGCCTTCGCGCTCGGGGTTGTCCCCGGCCCAGGCGATCAGCGTGCGGACGGCGGCCTCGGCTTCCTGGCGGCTGGGGCGTTCGATCACGCGGTCGAGCGCGGTCGGCGCAGGCTTGGGCTTTACGTTCATGTCCATGAAGGGTGTCCCCTTGAAAATCGACGGGCGCTTATCTGCCCCTTATACGCCGACGGATTGAATCTGGACCAATTGCGTTTGCAGCCCGTGACGACGCTCCTTATATAGGCGGGACGTGCCGGTCGACAAGAAAACAGATTGGCAAATTTGAGTGAACAACAGGGTCCGGCGACCCACAATCGGCCCGAAAAATGGAATTTTCCGACCTTTACAGCAATCGGATCCTCGAAATCGCCGGTGCAGCGCGCCAGATGCCGCGACTCGAAAGCCCCGATGCCACGGCGCGAAAAGTGTCGCGCGTGTGCGGCTCGGTGGTCGAAGTCGATCTCGAGCTCGATGAGGGGCGGGTTGTAGCCTATGGCGCGACCGTCAACGCCTGCGCGCTCGGCCAGACCAGCGCGGCCATCGTCGCCGAGCGGATCGTCGGCTCGACGCCGGCCGAACTTCGCGCGGTCCGCGACCAGATGACCGCCATGCTCAGGGCGGACGGCCCTCCGCCCAACGGAAAATGGGACGATTTGAAATATCTCGAACCGGTTCGCGCCTTTCCGGCCCGCCATGCCTCGACACTTCTGGTGTTCGAGGCGGTGGTCGAGGCGCTCGAGCGGGCCGGGGCGTGATGGATCGGGTCTGGGCGGTCATCGACTGGCCGTTTAAATGGACGGCTTATCTCCTGATCCAGGCCTATCGCTACACACTTTCGGCGCTCGTGGGCCGCAATTGCCGCCATGCGCCGACCTGTTCGGAATTCACCCGCGACGCCATTTTAAGGCACGGCTTCTGGCCGGGCGGCTGGATGGGGGCAGGGCGCATCTGGCGCTGCCGCCCTGGTGGCACGCACGGCTACGATCCGGTGCCCGACGCGCTGCCGAATGGCGCGCGCTGGTATCTGCCATGGCGCTATGGGCGCTGGAGAGGAAAAAAGAACGATGAGCACCCACCGCACGCTTGAGGGCTCGTGTCTTTGCGGGGCCGTGACCTATGAGGTTGAGGATGCGTTCCGCTATGCGCTCAATTGCCATTGCACCGATTGCCGCAAAGCGACGGGGGGCGCGTTCAAGCCGATTGCCGGCATCGAGGCGGAAAAGCTCTCGATTACTTCGGGCGCCGACACTGTCCTGCGATATGGTGGCGATAGGCCAGAGGACTCCTATGACATCCACTGCGGGAAATGCGGTTCGCTGCTCTATTCGATCGTCCAGAAGGGCACGCGGGCCAATGTCTCGCTGGGCACGCTGACCGATGCCCCTTCGATCCGTCCCACAATGCACATTTTCGTCGGCTCGAAGGCGCCCTGGTACGAGATTACCGACGATCTTCCCCAATATGAGCGGTTTCCGTAAGCCTGTGCCGGATACCGCTGGCCATAAAGGGCTGGATTGACCGCCAATTCATGCTAATCAACCGCGCGCGCTCCAGTGCGCATTTCTTATGAACTCTTATGAACATCCGCTCGATTGTGAGCAGTTTTGGAGACCGACGATGATTAAGGTGACGTTCCCCGATGGTGCAGTGCGTGATTACGCAAAAGGCACCACCGGCACCACCATCGTCGAAGGCATCTCCAAATCGCTGGCCAAAAAAACCGTCGCCATGCGCTGGGACGGGGAATTGGCCGATCTCTCGAGTGAACTCGAGGCCGATGGTCGGATCGAATTCGTCTTGCGTGACGATCCCGCCGCGCTCGAGCTGATCCGCCATGACGCCGCGCATGTTCTTGCCGAGGCGGTGCAGGAGCTCTGGCCCGACACCCAGGTCACGATCGGCCCGGTCATCGAGAACGGGTTCTATTACGATTTCTATCGTGCCGAACCGTTCTCGGAGGACGATCTGCGCGCCATCGAAAAAAAGATGGAAGAAATCGTCGACCGTGGTGCTGAATTTACCCGCGAAGTCTGGGACCGGGACGAAGCCAGGAAGGTGTTCGGGGCCAAGGGCGAGCAGTTCAAGGTCGAGTTGATCGACGCCATTCCCGCCGACCAGCAGGTCAAGATCTACAAGCAGGGCCAGTGGTTCGACCTGTGCCGTGGGCCGCACATGCGCACCACCAAGGATGTCGGCAAGGCGTTCAAGCTGACCAAAGTGGCCGGCGCCTATTGGCGCGGGGACTCCAACCGCGAGGTTCTGAGCCGCATTTACGGCACCGCCTGGGCCTCGAAGGACCAGCTCGACGCCCATCTGCACATGATCGAAGAGGCCGAAAAGCGCGATCACCGCAAGATCGGCCAGGAAATGGACCTTTACCACTTCCAGCACGAAGCGCAGGGCTCGGTGTTCTGGCACCCCAAGGGGTTCGTCATGTACAATCAGATGGAAGAATATATCCGCCGCCGTCTGAATGCTTCAGGCTATAAGGAAATCAAGACACCTCAGCTTCTGGACAACAAGCTGTGGGAGAAATCGGGCCATTGGGGCAAGTTCCGCGAGAACATGTTCGTTGTGCCCGACGAGACGCCCTCGACCGAAGGCGATCAGCCGGAAATTTCGGCCGATGCCAACCTGCTGGCCCTCAAGCCCATGAACTGTCCGGCCCATGTTCAGGTGTTCAACCAGGGTATCAAATCTTACCGCGATCTGCCTTTGCGGCTTGCCGAATTTGGCTGCTGTCATCGCAACGAGGCGCATGGCGCCTTGCATGGGTTGATGCGCGTGCGCCAGATGACCCAGGACGATGCCCATATTTTCTGCCGGGTCGATCAGATCCAGGCCGAAACCGAAAAGTTCTGCGCGCTGCTTGATTCCGTTTACGAGGACATGGGCTTCACCGAGGTCAAGATCCTGCTCGCAACGCGGCCTGAAACCCGCGCCGGCGACGACAGCGTCTGGGACCTTGCCGAAAAGAGCCTGGGTGATGCCCTCAAGGCCACGGGTCGTGGTTTCGAGATCGCGGAAGGCGAGGGGGCGTTTTACGGTCCCAAGCTCGAATTTCATCTCAAGGACGCCATCGGGCGCTCCTGGCAGTGTGGCACATTGCAGCTCGATTTCGTGATGCCCGAGCGTCTCGATGCGTCCTATGTGGCTGAGGATGGATCGCGCCAGCGCCCCGTCATGCTGCACCGGGCGATCCTTGGATCGCTGGAGCGGTTCCTGGGCATGATGATCGAAAGCTATGCTGGCCGCATGCCGCTCTGGCTGGCGCCCGTGCAGGTGGTGGTGGCGACCATCGTTTCCGATGCTGATGATTATGCCAATCAGGTCGTGGCCGATCTGCGCGCGCAAGGCATTCGGGCGGAAGTCGACACCCGCAATGAATCGATCAACTACAAGGTGCGCGAGCACTCGGTCGGCCGGGTGCCTTTCATCTTCGTGGCTGGCCGCCGCGAGGCCGAGGAAAAGACGGTCTCGATCCGGCAGTTGGGCAGCCAGGGCCAGACGGTAACACCGGTTGCCGAGGCGATCGCCGATCTGGCCGGGCAGGTAACCCCACCCGATCTCAAGCCCAAGGCCGCTTGAATTTCAAGGGCCGCGCACCGCGCGGCCCTTTGTTCTTGTATGCTCTCTCAATAGTCGCGTTCGACGCGAACGCCCGGAGCGCTATGCGCGAGGGCAGCAACGCCCGTGGATGACGACGGAGAGGATGGAGACGCGCGAGAAACTTTATCCCCGTCCTCTCCATCTCCCCCATACTGCCCTCACGAACCCGCGCAGATAGACGCAAGCGCAACGAACGTTTGGGCGGGATCGGTTCGGGTTCCATGCGGGTCGC